>DATFKM010000211.1:0-8008 GCA_035268645.1 Paracoccaceae bacterium
CGGCCCGAAGCGAATCGAGCCGCGAGAGCCGCGCCAGCCCGGCGACCTCCCGCAACGCGAGCAGCAGCAGCGCCGCGACCGCCGCCGCGCCGAGCGCCGCCGCGAGGCCGCCGAGCACGAGGTTGCGCCGCAGCAGTTCGGCCACGAAGTCCCAGGCCGCGACGCCGAGCGCGAGCGCGAGAAAGCCGCCGAGCGCGCCGAGCAGCCAGCCCGTCACGCCCCGCCCGCGCCTCGCCGCGGCGATGGAGACGGCGCGGGCCGTCGCCTCGCCGCGCGGCGCGGCGTCGGGCGGCGGCGGCGCCTCGGCCGGCGAGGGGGCGGGACCCGCCAGCGCCGGGTCGTCGGCGTCGAGGATCAGCGGTTTCGGCGGGCGGGTCATGGCGCGGCTCCGGGGCCTGCGGCGGCGGAAGGCGGGGGCGGGCGGCGCGCGTTCACAGCAGCTTGTCCCCGATCAGGAAGTCCGCCGCGCGGTCCAGCCGGATGTGCGGCGGGCCGTCCCCCGGCTTGAGCACGAGGCGCGGCGGCGCGAAGGCGAGGGCGCGGAAGTCCAGATCCTCCCACGCCGTCGCCCCGGCGCGGGCGGGGCCGAGGATGGCGGCGGGGTCCTCCGGCAGCTCGCCGGGGAACAGCGCCGCCTCGCGCCCGGAGTCGGCGAGCCGGCCGCGCACCATGCCGAGGGTGCGCCCGCCGCGCTCCACCTCCGCCTCCGTCGTCGCGCGCAGCGCGGCGAGCGCGACGGCGCGGGTGCGGGCGCCGCGGAACTCGGCGCGGTCCGACGCCTCGCGCAGCAGCGCCTTCAGCAGATCCGCGAGGCGCGGGTGCTGGGTGTGGTGCAGATGATCCGCCTTGGTGGCCGCGAAGAGCAGCCGATCCACCCGCCGCGCCCCGAGGAGCGAGGCCAGCCACGAGGCGCGGCCGGGCCGGAACGCCTCGAGGACCCGGGCGAGGGCGCGGCGCAGATCGTCCACCGCCGCGGGGCCGGCCGAGACCGCCGTGAGAAGGTCCACCAGAACGACCTGCCGGTCGAGCCGCGCGAAATGGTCCTCGAAGAAGGGCTTCACCACGGCGCGCTTGTAGGCCTCGAAGCGCTTGTCCATCTCGCGCCGCAGCCCCTTGCGCCGGCCGGGCGGCAAGGGCGCGAAGGCGAGCGCGGGGGAGCCCTCGAGCTCGCCGGGCATCAGGAAGCGCCCCGGCGCGAGGCCCGAGAGGCCGTCGGCCCGGCAGGCGGCGAGATAGGCGGTGAAGCCGTCGGCGAGCTCGCGCGCCGCGGGCTCGGTGAACGGCGCGTCCTTCAGCGCCTCGGCCCGCTCCAGCCAGGGGCCGGCATGGGGGGCGCGGGCGGGCTCGCGCGCCGCCTCGAAGGCGCGGGCGGACCAGGCGGCGTAGTCCATCGACATCAGCGGCAGGTCCAGCAGCCACTCGCCCGGATAGTCCGTCACGTCGAGGTGCAGGACGCGCGGGCCGGAGAGCCCGCCGATCAGGCCCGAGGCGCGCAGCCGGAAGGAAAGCCGCAGCGTGGAGATGCGCCGGGTCGACTCGGGCCAGTGCGGCTCCGGCGCGGTGAGCGCGGCGAGGTGGCGCTCGTAGTCGAAGCGGGGCGTGCGGCGGTCCGGTCCCGGGCGCAGCGCCGCGGCGAGGATGCGTCCCTCGCTCTCGGCCTGCAGCAGGCGCATCCGCCCGCGGTCCATCAGATTGGCGACCAGCGAGGCGATGAACACGGTCTTGCCGGCCCGGCTGAGCCCGGTGACGCCGAGGCGCAGCGTCGGCTCCCAGAACTCCGAGACGCGCTCTCCGGCGCCCTCGACGGTCCGGGTGACGTCGTCCACGATGTCGAAGATCCCCAAGGCGCCCCTCCGCGTGCCGCTCCGGGCCATATAGACCGCGCGGCGGCCGGGCGGGAGGGGTTGCGCGCCCCGCGGGCCGGCGTCAGGAAGCGCCATGCCGCGATGGAAGCTGACGATCGAGTACGACGGCGGGCCGTTCAGCGGCTGGCAGCGCCAGCCGGAGCGCCCCTCGGTGCAGGGGGCGCTGGAACGGGCGCTCGGCGTGCTGGAGAAGGCTTCCACGACGGTGCAGGGCGCCGGGCGGACCGACGCCGGCGTGCACGCCACGGGCCAGACCGCGCATGTGGATCTGAGCCGGGACTGGGACGCCTTCCGCCTCGCCGAGGCGACGAACTGGCATCTGCGGCCCGATCCCGTGGCGGTGCTGCGCGCGGAGCCGGCGTCGGAGGACTTCCACGCCCGCTTCGACGCGGTCGAGCGACGCTACCTCTACCGCATCGCCATGCGCCGGGCGCCGCTCACGCTGGAGCGCGGGCGGGCGTGGCGCGTGCCGGGGCCGCTCGACGTCGAGGCGATGCGGGCGGCCGCGGCGCTCCTCGTCGGCCGGCACGACTTCACCACCTTCCGCTCGACGCTCTGCCAGGCGAAGTCGCCGGTGAAGACGCTGGACGAGATCGCCCTCGACGTGGAGGGCGAGACGCTGTCCCTGCGCTTTCGCGCGCGGAGCTTCCTGCACGCCCAGGTGCGCAGCCTGGTCGGCACGCTGGAGCGCGTCGGCGCCGGCCGGTGGCCGCCGGAGCGGGTGCGCGACGCGCTCGAGGCGCGCGACCGCGCCGCCTGCGGGCCGGTGGCGCCGCCGGACGGCCTGTATCTCACCGAGGTTCGCTATCCGACGGCGGCGCGGGCTTGATCGCGGCGCGCGCTCCGGGGCAGTCTGCAGGCGTTCGCGGAACGAGGAGAGCGGGATGCACGATCACGGGCCGGGCCATTCGCATCTGAGCGAGACCGAGGCGCGGGTCCGCGCGCTGGAGACGCTGCTGGCCGAGAAGGGGCTGCTGGATCCGGCCGCCGTCGACGCGGTGGTCGAGGCCTACGAGACGCGCATCGGCCCGCGCAACGGCGCGCAGGTGGTGGCGAAGGCCTGGGCCGACCCCGACTACCTCGCCCGGCTGCGCGAGGACGCGACCTCGGCGATCCTGGAATTCGGCTTCACCGGGCGTCAGGGGGAGCACATGGTGGCGGTGGAGAACGCGCCGGGGCGCCACAACCTCGTCGTGTGCACGCTCTGTTCCTGCTATCCGTGGCCGGTCCTGGGCCTGCCGCCGGCCTGGTACAAGTCCAACGAATACCGCGCCCGGGCGGTGCGGGAGCCGCGCAAGGTCCTCGACGATTTCGGCGTGACGCTGGCCGAGGGGACCGAGATCCGCGTCTGGGATTCGACGGCGGAGATCCGCTATCTGGTGATCCCGGAGCGCCCCGCGGGGACCGAGGGCTGGAGCGAGGAGGCGCTCGCCGATCTCGTGACGCGCGACAGCATGATCGGCGCCGGCCTCGCCAAGGCGCCGGAGGGCGCGGCATGACCCGGGTGCACGACCTCGGCGGGGTGCAGGGCTTCGGCCGCGTGCCCTGGGAGCCGGACGAGCCGAACTTCCACGGCGACTGGGAGAGGCGCGTCCTCGGCATGAACCTCGTCGCCAAGGCGCCGGAGGGTTGGAACATCGACAAGGGCCGGCACGCGCGCGAGCGGCTGCATCCGGTGACCTATCTCGCCTCCTCCTATTTCGAGCGCTGGCTGGAGGGGCTGGTGCTGCGCTCGGTCGAGGCGGGCTGGATCGACGAGGCGGAGATCGCAGCGAGGATCGGGGCGCCCTCGCCGGAGGCGCCGCCGGATCCCGCCCGCGTCGACGCGATGGTGGAGCGCTTCTCGACCCGCGTGCCCTACGACCGGCCCGGGACGGAGGGGCTGCCGACGCCCTTCGCCGTCGGCGACCGGGTGCGCACGGGCACGGCCGACCCGACCGGGCACACCCGCCTGCCCGCCTACGCCCGCGGGCGCACGGGCGAGGTGGTGATGCGCCACGGCGTGCACGTCTTTCCCGACGTCAGCGGCAACGGCGGCGGCGAGGCGCCGACGCATCTCTACGCCGTGCGCTTCGACGCGGCGGAGCTGTTCGGAGACGAGGCCGAGCCCGGCGCCAGCGTGACGCTCGACCTCTGGCACCCGCACCTGGAGCCGGCGTCGTGAGCGCGGCCCCGGAACCCCCCGTCGAGCCGCCCGTCGAGGCGCCCTTCGAGGAGCCTTGGCAGGCGCAGGCCTTCGCCCTCGCGGTGACGCTGAACGAGGCCGGGCTGTTCACCTGGACCGAGTGGGCCGAGCGCTTCGGCGCCCGCCGGGCGCGGGAGGGCGACTACTGGGAGGACTGGCTGGCGACGCTGGAGGCGATGGTGGCGGACCGGGCGGGCGTGCCCCCCGGCCGCATCGAGGAGACCGCCGACGCCTGGCGGCGCGCGGCGGAGGCGACGCCGCACGGCACGCCGATCACGCTCGACGTGCTGGGCTGATCAGGCCAGCAGCGGCGCGAGCCGGGGCCATGCGTCGGCGTCCGCCACCGACTTGTCGCGGCAGAACGGATTGCAGAAGCCGACCACGCGCCCGTCGATCTCGGCCAGCGAATCCGGCGCGACCGGCTTTCCGGAATAGGGGCAGGCGTCGTTGAGCGGCGTCCGGTCCGTCACCGCCCGCGCGGGGCGCGGCGGCGGGCCGAAGCGCGGCCCCTGCGGCAGGTTCATCTCGTAGCGCTCGACCACGCGGCGCTCCGCCACGCCCATCGCGCGCCAGCGCCGGAACGGCGGATGCGCGTGCACCGCCTCGGCGTAGGCGCGGGCGAGGTCCGATCGCGGCAGCCCGTAAGTGACGAGGCGGCTGGCGAGGGGCGCGTGAAAGGCGTCGGCGGCCGTGAACCGCGCGCCGAACAGCCACGGTCCGCCCGCGCCCCAGCCCTCCCGCGCCCAGCGCCACAGCGTCTCGATCCGTGCGAGATCGGCTTCCAGCGCCTCCCGCTCGTCGGGCGGCGGCGCGAACCCCTCGTAGACCTTCTCGAGGTTCATGGGGCAGAGCCGCCGCAACGCCGAAAAGCCGGAATGCATCTCGGCCGCGAGCGAGCGCGCCGCCGCGCGGGCCGCCGGATCGGCGGGCCAGATCCCCGCGTCCGGAAACCGCTCGTGCAGCGTCTCGGCGATGGCGAGGCTGTCCCAGAGGCGGATCGGCGGCCCCTCCTGCGTCTCGACCGACAGCATCGGCACGCTGCGCGCCGGCGCGAACTCCGCGGCGAGCGCCTCGAAGCCGGGCGTGCGGAGGTCGACCTTGCGGACGGCGCAGGGCGCGCCCGTGATCTCGACGAGCAGGTGGCCGCGCAGCGACCAGCTCGAATAGGTCCGCTCGGCGATCGCGAGAACGAGCATCGGACCGGCTGCCTCCATCTTCATCACCATGCCGGCGTCGCGCGTGCCGGCGGATCGCTTCGCAGGCGCCCGCGGGCGGCCTGCACCGGAAAGGTCTCGCTACGGCACGACGCGCCGAAACACATCGTTTCCGTTTCCATGCTGTGGAAGTGTGATCTGCTCGGGCGGACGAGACGTAGATCGTATCAAAGCAAAAGCAATGCCGGAATCCCCGGCGACACCGCAGCAGGAGACGGAACATGGCCCTCGACGCGCCCGTTACCAGCTCCATGACCCGTACGGCCATGGCCGCTGAGCTTCTCGACGCCGAAACCGAGCTGGACCTGGCGCGCCGCTGGCGCGACGAGGGCGACGAGAAGGCGCTGCACCGGCTCGTCACGGCATACATGCGGCTGGCGATCTCGATGGCGGCGAAATACCGCCGCTACGGCGCTCCGATGAACGACCTCACGCAGGAGGCCGGCGTCGGTCTGATGAAGGCGGCGGAGAAGTTCGACCCCGACCGGGGCGTGCGCTTCTCCACCTACGCCGTCTGGTGGATCAAGGCGTCGATCCAGGACTACGTGATGCGCAACTGGAGCCTCGTGCGCACCGGCTCGACCTCTTCGCAGAAGGCGCTGTTCTTCAACATGCGCCGCGTCCGCGCCCGCCTCGAGCGCGAGATGGAGGCCGAGGGCGAGCGCCTTTCGGGCGACGAGATCCGCCGCCGCATCGCCGAGGACCTCGGCGCGCCGCTGCGCGACGTGGAGATGATGGAGGGCCGTCTCGCGGGCTCCGACTTCTCGCTCAACGCCCAGCAGTCCGGCGACGAGGGCCGCGAATGGGTCGAGACGCTGGAGGACGACAAGCCCGGCTCGGAGGCCGTCGTCGGCCGCAACCGCGACCTCGGCACCGCGCGCGACTGGATCAAGGACGCGATGGGCTCCCTCACCGACCGCGAGAAGATGATCATCGTGGCGCGCAAGGTCGAGGATCAGCCGGAGACGCTGGAGAGCCTCGGCTCCAAGCTCGGTCTCTCCAAGGAGCGGGTGCGCCAGCTGGAGGCGCAGGCGCTCCGCAAGATGCGCCGGCATCTGGAGGAGACGGTCGGCGCGGAGGCCGGCGAACTCGCCTCGGCGTTCTGAGCCCGACGCATCGACGCAGACGAGGGGCGTCGCCGGGCCGGCGACGCCCCTCTCCGCGTCGGCGGACGTTCTCCGGATCTCGTTCGTGAAATATGCGGCGACCTCGAACGTGATGTGAAAAGGGTTTCAAAACCCGTCCGGGGGCGCCATGTCGCCCTCGGCTGCGCTTGGCCCCTCCGGTCGCGCGCATTAGGACTGGGCGAGGCGAAACGCAGAGGAGACCGGACATGGCTCAGGACGCGCCCGAGACGGCGTCGGAGATCGAGGTTCCGGACGGGGTGTTCTCCGAGACGGTGCTCGAGGTGAAGCACTACACCGACCGGCTCTTCAAGTTCCGCCTGACGCGCCCGCCGAGCTTCCGCTTCCGCTCCGGCGAGTTCGTGATGATCGGCCTGCCCGGTCCGAAACCGGTCTGGCGCGCCTACTCCATCGCCTCGCCCGCCTGGGACGAGGAACTGGAGTTCTTCTCGATCAAGGTGCCGGACGGCCCGCTGACGGCGAAGCTCCAGAAGATCGCGCCGGGCGACAAGGTCTGGTTCCGCAAGAAGCCGACCGGCACCCTCGTCAACGACGCGCTGCTGCCCGGCCGGCGCCTCTGGATGTTCTCGACCGGCACCGGCATCGCGCCCTTCGCCTCGCTGATCCGCGATCCGGAGACCTACGGGAAGTTCGAGGAGGTGATCCTGACGCACACCTGCCGGGAGGTGGCCGAGCTCGCCTACGGCGAGGAGGTGGTGGCCGCCGCGAAGGCCGACCCCCTCGTCGGCGAGGAGGCGAGCGCGCGGCTGCGCCACTTCACCTCCGTGACGCGCGAGGATTTCCCCCGCCGCGGCCGCATCACCGACCTGATGTCCGACGGCACGCTGTTCGAGACGCTGGGCGTGCCGCCGATCGAGCCCGAGGCCGACCGCGGCATGATCTGCGGGTCGATGGAGATGCTGAAGGACACCAAGGCGCTGCTCGAACGGTTCGGGCTCGAGGAGGGGTCGAACAGCCAGCCGCGGACCTTCGTGGTCGAACGCGCCTTCGTCGGCTGAGCCGGGCTCCGGGATCGCCTCGGTCGGCCGGCCGGCCGCGGCGATCGCGACGGCCCGCACCGCACGCCCGGCGGGGCGCGTCGCCCTCCGGCGGATGCGCGACCGACGCGCGTCACCGCGTGACGTCCTCGCCCGAGAGCTCCATCACGACGCTGGCGAGGCCGGGACCCCGCGTCGGGCGCCAACGCCCCGTCATCCCGCAGGAGGCCGCGTCGTCGGCCTTGGCCCGCTCCGGCGGGCGCCGCGAGGCCCAGCCCGCCTCGCGCTCGATCGGCGCCCTCGCGTCGACGTCTGCGCGATGTCCCTCGCGCGCCATCGAGGCGGCGCGGGCGAACGACGTCCTCACCCCGGCCGCCTCCCCCCGCGACGGTGGCGCGCAGGCGACGTGCGCGACGGCCTCGTTCCGCCATGTCGACGATGCGGCAAGGCGGGCGCCGACGCGGCCCTCGGGCGGATTCTGATCTCCGCATCGCGGTCCCGACCTTCGAAGACCGCTTCCGATCGGCCCACCGGAAGCGGATGGAGCGCGGAGCCCCCCTCGACGTCGCGCGCAATCCGGCGCGTCGGCCGGAGCCGGACGTGATCGGCGGCGTGGCCGCCC
>DATFKM010000212.1:0-4942 GCA_035268645.1 Paracoccaceae bacterium
CACGACGCCCCGATCCGCCTCGACGACGCCGATCCCGCCGTCGCGGTGGTCACGCTCGACCGGCCGGACCAGAAGAACGCGATGACCCTCGCCATGTGGCGCCGGCTCGGCGACCTGTTCGAGGATCTGGCGGCGCGCGAGTCCCTCCGCGCGGTGATCCTGACCGGCGCCGGCGGCGCCTTCTGCGCCGGGGCCGACATCAAGGAGTTCGGCACGGTCCGCGCCGACGCCGCCCAGGCCGCCGCCTACGCCGAAGCCGTGCACCGCGCCAACGAGGCGATCCTCGCCTGCCCCAAGGCCACCTTCGCCGCCGTCTCCGGGCCGGCGATGGGCGGGGGCTGCGGCCTCGCCCTCTGCTGCGACTTCCGCGTCGCGGACGCCAGCGCCTATTTCGGCATCCCCGCCGCGCGCCTCGGCCTCGTCTACGACCTCGCGGAGACGGGGGCGCTGCTGGCGGCCGTCGGCGTCGCCCGCGCCAAGGAGGTGCTGTTCACCGCCCGACGCTATGCGGGGCGCGACGCGCTCGAGGCCGGCCTCGCCACCCATCTCGCCGAGGGCGACGCGCTGACCGAGGCGAAGGCGCGGGCCGAGGCCCTCCGCGCCTCCGCCCCCCTCACCATCGCCGGCGCCAAGGCGGTCCTCGCCGCGCTCGCCCCCAAGCCGACCGGATCCGAGGTCGCCGCGATCCGCGCGATGCAGGACGCCGCCGTCGGTTCGGAGGACTACGCCGAGGGCGTCGCCGCCTTCCGCGAGCGCCGCGACCCGGCCTTCAAGGGCCGCTGACGCGGACGGGGGCGCTCCGGACGGCCCCTCGCGGCTTGCGCCGCATCGGCCCCGCCCGGAACTCCCCCGTCCGCCTTCAGGGCGGCATCCGCCGCAGCACCCCGCCGACCGTCGCCTCGCGCCGGAGGTCGAGCGCGACGTGGACCGCGGCCCCGGCGAGCGTGACCCACGCCAGGCGCTCGTGCAGCGCCGCGACCCCGGCCGACGCGGTCGCCGCCACCGAGGCCAGCATGCCGCGATGGATCGCGAGATGCGCCGGCGCGAGACCGCCGCCCAGCCGCGCCCCGGGCCGCGCCATCGGCCCCGCCAGCAGCGTGCGCGCCACCCAGAGCGGCGCGACCGGCGCGACCGTCCAGGGGCCGCCCCCCGCGCCATCGCGGCCGACGACGCCGCGAGCATGCCGAGCGGAAGCGCCGCCGCGCTCGGTGCGGCAGCGCCCCGGCCTTGCGCGACGTCAGGAACTCCACGCGCCCCTCGCCTCAGCCCGCGGCCGGCGGCGGCGCGATCGGACAGACCGCCTCGCGGCTCACCAGATCGAACGTGAACAGGAACTTCGCCATCCCCGTCAGCACCGCCGCCACCATGCCGAGCTCGAACGTCTCGCCGTCCTCGAACCCGGCGGCCCGGAACTCGGCATGCAGCGCGCGGGAGAGATGGCCGGCCATGTTCGACAGGGTCATCTCCTCGCAGAGCTTCAGCACCGCCCGCTCCCGCGCATCGAAGACCGGCGCCGCGACGTCGCCCAGCGCCGCGATCTGGGCCGCCGTCACGCCGGCCGCAAGCGCCGCCTTCTCGTTGCCGCGGTTGCAGAAGGCGCAGCCGTGCAGGGTCGAGAGCTTCAGGCGCATCAGCTGCTTCAGCCGCGCCTCGACCCGCCCCTGGTGGAACATCTCGCCGTAGAAGCGGTCGTAGTACCACTCGATCGACTCGGGCGCGTTGCCGGCGACCTCGATCAGCACCGCCTCGTCGCGGTCGCGCATCGCCGCGTCCCACATCTCCGCGAGGCGCGGCGGCAGGTCCTCGCGCCGCACGCGCGCCAGCATCGGGTTCGGGCCCGGCATCGGGGAGTGCTCGGTCATCGGCGTCACCTCCGGGGACGAGCCTGCCAGCCGCGCGCCCCCGCGCCAAGCGCTTGCCGCGACCGCGCCGCCGCGTCAGGCTCCGGCGGTCCCCTCAGGCCCGGAGCGCCCGCATGACCCTTCCCGACTCCGTCGCCCTCCTCGGCGTCAAGGGCGGCCCCGCGATCCGCCCCGGCTCGGCCATGCCGACCTCCACGCTCGTCTCCCTCGGCGGCCGGCGCGTCGTCGTCGACTGCGGCCTCGGCGTCGCCGCGGGGCTCGCGCGCCAGCGCATGGCGCTCGCGGATCTGGACCTGATCCTGATCACGCATCTCCACTCCGACCACGTGCTGGAGCTCGGCCCCCTGATCCACACCGCCTGGACCGCGGGCCTGCGAACCCCCGTCCGCGTGCACGGCCCCGCGGGGCTGGAGGCGCTCTGGCAGGGCTTCCTCGCCTCGCTCGCCTTCGACGTCGACCTGCGCATCGCCGACGAGGGCCGCCCGGACCTGCGCGATCTGGTCTCGATCCGTCCGGTGACCGAGGGCGTGTTCCTCGAGGAGGCGGGCCTCGCCGTCTCGGCCCTGCCCGTCGTGCACCCGCCGATCGAGGAGGCCTGGGCCTTCCGGCTCGAGGCCGAGGGCCGCGGCGTCGTCCTCTCCGGCGACACCGCGATCCACCCGCCCCTCGCCGCCTTCGCGCGGGGCGCGGACCTGCTGGTGCACGAGGCGATGCTGGGCGCCGGGGTCGACGCGCTCTGCGCCCGCGTCGGCAACGCCGACGAACGCCTGCGCGCGCATCTCCTGCGCTCGCACAGCATGGCCGAGGACGTCGCGCGCCTCGCGTCCGAGGCGGGCGTCGGCGCCCTCGCGCTCAACCACCTGATCCCGGCCGACGACCCGGACTTCACCGAGGCCGACTGGCGCGAGGCCGTCGCGCCGCACTGGTCCGGGCCGCTCCATGTCGGCCGCGACGGCATGGTGATCCCGCTCGGCGCCTGACGCCGGCGCGCGCGTCCACGCCGCGGCCTCAGATCCCGCTCCGGACCATCCGCCGGCGCGCGCCCCGATCCCAGACCGGCGCGCCGCGGGGACGGGGCCGGGCGCGGCGCGGCCGCCGCGCCGCGACGCAGGCGGCGGACAGGACGACGGCGAGGGCGCCGATCAGGACATAGGCCGCGAGGGCCAGCGCCGGCGGCGCGTCGAGGAGCAGCGCCACGGCGAGGGCGCCGAGGCCCGCGAGCAAGCCGAACAGAAGATACCCGAGCATGAGCCTTCTCCGTCCGCATGGCAGGCCCCCGCGAGGGCTCGCGCGACCTGCATGGCCTCTGCAGGTCGTGCCGAGTTCAAGTGGCGTCAAGTTCCGCGGCGGACGCTCCCTGCGCCGTGAACGGAATTGACGCCCGCCCTTCGGCGCCGCCTTCCCCCTCCCGGACGCGCCGCGGAACCCCGGCCCCGCCGGCCCGCGCTTCACCGGATCGAAGCGAATCGTCCGTAACCCGGACCCCGGCCGGCGCGGCGGACGGCGAGACCCCCACCATCGTCCCGGAACGCGGCGCCCCGGTCCGACGACGTCGGCGCCGGGTCGGCGCCATGTGCCGACGAACGTCCGACGCCTGCTGTACAAAGGCTGCACGCACGGCACACGTTCGGCGCATGGAAGCCCGACGCCGGATGCACGTCGCCCGCACGCGGTCGGCGCCGAGGCCGCACGGCGTCCGCACGATGGCGGTACGCGAACCGGAGGATCCGATGCCCGAACCCCGCCCCCGCACACCCTCCTTCCGGCTCGACGGCCGCCGCGCCCTGGTGACCGGAGCCGGCCGCGGCATCGGCCGCGCCGCCGCCTTCGCCCTCGCCGACGCCGGCGCGGCGGTGACGCTCGCCGCCCGAAGCGCCGAGGAGATCGAGGCCGCCGCCGAAGCGATCCGCGCCGAAGGCGGCGAAGCCGAGGCCCTGAGGCTCGACGTGACCGACCTCGCCGCCGTCTCCGAGGCCTTCGCCGCCCGGCCGGCCTTCCACGCCGTGGTGAACTCCGCCGGCGGCGCCCGGCACGCGCCGCTCATGGAGGTGACGCCGGAGGACTACGACGCGGTGATGGCCCTCAACGTCCGCGCCGCCTTCTTCGTCGCCCAAGCGGCCGCGCGCCGCATGATCGAGGAGCGGACGACCGGCGCCATCCTCCAGGTCTCGAGCCAGATGGGCCATGTCGGCGGGCCGGAGCGCAGCGTCTACTGCGCCTCCAAGCACGCCGTCGAAGGCATGACCAAGGCGATGGCGCTGGAGCTCGCGCCCCACGGCATCCGGGTGAACACGCTCTGCCCGACCTTCGTCGAGACGCCGATGACGGCCCCGATGCTCGCCCGCGCCGAGACGCGCGAATGGGTCGAACGCTCCATTCCCCTCGGCCGCCCCGGACAGGTGGAGGACCTGATGGGCGCCGTGGTCTGGCTCTGCTCCGACGCCGCCGCCCTCGTCACCGGCGCCCCGATCCTCGTCGACGGCGGCTGGACCGCACGGTGAGCCCTCAACGCCCCCCGGTCGCCAGTACCGCGGCGGCGACGACGACCAGAACGGCGAGCGGCGTGAACCGTCCGTTCCAGACCAGCGTCAGCCGCCAGGCCGGCCGCCCGGTCAGCCGCGCCATCACCAGCGCCAGCGTCGCGAAGGGCGAGGCCGTCATCGCCAGCGCCCAGCCCGAGGAGACCGAGAGCGCCACCAGCGTCGGCGAGGCCGGCAACGTCTCCATCGCCCCGAGGAGGGATCCGAAGAACACCGCCGTCATGATCGGGCTCACCGCGAAGAAGGAGAGGCAGACGATGGCGAGCGGAATGCCCGCCAGCACCGCCCAGTCCGGCAGCCCCAGCACCGCGAGGACCGTGCCGAGCGCGTCGGGCGGCAGCAGCGCCGCTCCCGCCCGCCCGATGAAGCCCGAGAAGGCGAGCGTGGCCGCGACCGGCGCCGCCTCCGGCAGCAGCCGCTCGCGCGCCTCCGCGACGAAGCCGCCGAGACGTCCCTGCCCCGCCGCCCAGCCCAGCGCAAGCAGCGGACAGGCCGCCAGCAGTCCGGTGACGAGCGAGCCGCCCGAGAGCCAGCCGAGCC
>DATFKM010000213.1:0-2055 GCA_035268645.1 Paracoccaceae bacterium
CGTCCTTCACGGCCCGAAGCGGGCGCTGAAGGGGGGGGCTTCACGCCACGCCGCGCCGAACGCCTCGCCTTCGTCGGCCCGTCGGGCTGCGGCAAGTCGACCGTGCCCAAATGCCTGAACCGGATCCATGACGACGAGCGCCACGCGCGGCATGCGGGGACGGTCCGGTTCGACGGGGCCGACATCCATGGGCCGCGGATGGATCCGCCGGCCCACGGGCGCCGTCTCGGCCGGGTCGCGCAGAGGCCCGACCCCTTCGCCTGGTCGATCCGCGAGAACGTCGCCCGAGGCGCGGTGGCGGGGGCTCTGCATCGCGCGGCGCCCGCTCGACCCGCCCGGAGGTTCCGCCGATCGACGAGCCCTGCAGCTCGAACGATCCGATCGCGACGGCGACGGCGACGGCGACGGTGCAGGCGTTGGCGACGGCGCTCAAGCGCGAGCCTTCGGTCGTGATCGTGACGCACGACAGGGCGCAGGCGCGGCGGGTCGCGGACCGGCCGGACTTCCTCCAGCTCGGCGGCCTGAGGGGGATCGGGGAGACCGAGCGGGCGTTCCCGGCGGCCTCGGATGCGGACTGCGCGGCCCATCTCGCCGGAGACTGCGGTCGAGCCCGCCCCCCCGTGGCCGGGGAGCGGGCGGGCGGCTTCAGGCGAGGGCCGGGGCCGGGGCCACGCGGTGGCGGGGCGGCTGGTGGCGGAGCTCTCCGACGACGAATTCGCGGTAGTCGCAGGTCAGTTCCTCGCCCGCCGGGATGTCGCGGAGCGCGACGCCCTTGTCGGGAAAGCGGAAGTCGAGGTTCGGCGCGTCCGCGTGGTTCATGAACCGGCCCTCGTCGGCGTCGAGGACGAGGAAGCCCGGGTGGTCGGCGTGGGGGTAGCCGTAGCGGTCCACGAACTCCTGCACGTGGGGCGGAAGGGCGGCGAGCGTCTCCAGCGGGATCAGCTGGTCGAAGCGGCGGTCGAAGACCCAGACGACGTCGCCCTCGCGGATGTCGTCATGGCAGAACAGGCCCAGCCCCTCGATGGAGGAGGGCGCGAGATAGCATCGGACCGTCATCATGGCCGTCGTGCTCGGGATCGCCGGGCCGCCCGTCCGGACGATGGCGAGGGGCCGCCTCCCCCCATGGGAAGCCCGGCCCGCGCGGGGCGGCGCGCGACGTCGAATTTGCGCGCGCCGCGGGGATTTGCAAGGGCTCAGGCGAGGGTCCCGTCGGGGGCGATGCGGGCGGCGCCGCCCATGCGCGGGCGCAGCACCTCGGGGATCGCGATGCCGCCCTCGGCGTCCTGGTGGTTCTCCATCACCGCGATCAGCGCGCGGCCCACGGCGAGGCCGGAGCCGTTGAGGGTGTGGAGGAATTCCGGGCGCGCCTCGGCCTCCCGCCGGAAGCGGGCGTTCATGCGGCGGGCCTGAAAGTCGCCGCAGAGCGAGCAGGAGCTGATCTCGCGGTAGGCGTCCTGGCCCGGCAGCCAGACCTCGAGGTCGTGGGTGCGGCGGGCGCCGAAGCCCATGTCGCCGGTGCAGAGGACGACGGTGCGGTAGGGCAGGCCCAGCGATTCCAGAAGCTGCTCGGCGATGCGGGTCATGCGCTCGAGCTCGGCCTCGCCGTCCTCCGGGGCGACGAGGGAGACCATCTCCACCTTCTCGAACTGGTGCTGGCGGAGCATGCCGCGGGTGTCCTTGCCGGCGCTTCCCGCCTCGGAGCGGAAGCACTGGGTGTGCGCGGCGTAGCGGCGGGGCAGGGCGCCGGGTTCGAGGATCTCTCCGGCGGCGAGGTTCGTCAGCGCGACCTCGGCGGTGGGGATCAGCCACCAGCCCTCCTCGGTGCGGTAGCTGTCCTCGGCGAATTTCGGGAGCTGGCCGGTGCCGAGCATCGCCTCGTCGCGGACGAGGACGGGGGTCCAGGTCTCCGTCAGGCCGTTCGCCTCGACATGGGTGTCGAGGAAGTGCTGGGCGAGGGCGCGGTGGAGGCGGGCGAGGGCGCCGGCGAGCACCGTGAAGCGCGCGCCGGAGAGCTTCGCCGCCGCCTCGAAGTCCATGCAGCCCATGGCCTCGCCG
>DATFKM010000214.1:0-5512 GCA_035268645.1 Paracoccaceae bacterium
GCGTCCGTCTGGGGGACGGAAGGTCGTGAGTTCGAATCTCGCCAGCCCGACCACTCACCCCGCCTTTCCGGCATGAGCGCCCCCGGCGTCCTGCCGTCCCAAGCGCTTCGCGCGCTGATCGCGGAGGGCGCCGTGGCCGCCGAGGGCGGCGTGCCGGCGGAGCTGATCCAGCCCGCGAGCCTCGATCTGCGTCTCGGGCGCACCGCCTGGCGGGTGCGGGCGTCGTTTCTGGCGGCCGGCGGGCGGCGCGTGGCGGAACGGCTGGACCGCTTCGCCATGCACGAGATCGACCTCTCCGGCGGCGCGGTGCTCGAGAAGGGCTGCGTCTACGTGGTGCCGCTGCAGGAGCGCCTCGCCCTGCCGAGGGACGTCTCCGGCGCCGCCAACGCCAAGAGCGCCACCGGGCGGCTCGACCTGCTGACCCGGCTCGTCGTCGACGGGGCCGAGGAGTTCGACCGCATCGCCCCCGGCTACGCCGGCCCGCTCTACGCCGAGATCAGCCCGAGGAGTTTCTCGGTGCTGGTGCGGCCCGGCCTCCGGCTCAACCAGATCCGCCTGCGCCGGGGCGAGGCGGCGCTGAGCGACGCCGCGCTCCGCGCCCTGCACGCGCGCGAGCCGCTGGTCGACGTCGCGCCGCGCATCGACCAGGGCCTCGGCTTCTCCATCGACCTGACGGCGCGGACCGGCGCGCCCGTCGGCTGGCGGGCCAAGCCGCACGCCGCGCTGATCGATCTGGCGCGGGTCGGCGCCTACGACCCGTTCGAATTCTGGGAGCCGCTGCATCCGGACCGCGACGGCGGCCTGATCCTGGACCCCGGCGCGTTTCACATCCTCATGAGCCGGGAGGCGGTGTCGATCCCGCCCGACCACGCGGCCGAGATGCAGCCCTGGCTCGCCGTCGCCGGGGAGTTCCGGGTGCACTACGCGGGTTTCTTCGATCCCGGCTTCGGCCACGCCTCGGCCGGCGGCGCAGGGTCGCGCGGCGTGCTCGAGGTGCGCTGCTACGAGGCGCCCTTCGCGCTGGAGCACGGGCAGGTCGTCGGGCGGCTGGTCTACGAGACCATGGCCGAGCCGCCGGACCTGCTCTACGGCCGCGACATCGGCTCCAACTACCAGGGACAGGCGCTGAAGCTCGCCAAGCAGTTCCGCGAGCCCTGAGGCGGGTCGGAGCCTGCGGAGACGGCAGGGGGCCTCAGCCCGATGTCAGTCCCCTTGACGTCGAAACGGCGAGGCGATCCCTCGATGCGGTTCGCCACGGTCCCGGCCGTCGCCGCCCTGATCGCCGGCGCGCTCGCCGCCGCCCGCTCGGGGGGCAGTCCGGACGCCTCGCCGGGGCCCTGAGGCTTCACCACGGGATGCGCGCGGCGCATCGCGTCCCGCCTCTCGCCTGGGATCCGCGACTGGCCGCGACGGCGGAGGCCTGGGCGGAGCGCCGCGTCTTCGAACACGGCTCCGGCGGCTACGGCGAGAACCTCGCATGGGGCACGGCCGAGGCCTACGGCCCGACCGATCACGTCCGCCGCCGGTACGAGGAGATCCGCAGCTGCGATTTCCGGACCGGACGGAGCGTCGACGGCGGCCCCGTCGGCCATTTCACGCAACTCGTCCGGCGCGAGACCACGCATCTCGGCTGCGGGCTCGCTCAGTGCGGAGCGAACGCGTTCCTGGTCTGCCGCCAGGCGCCCGCGGGCAACGCCGCGATCATGGGCCGGGAGGTCGAGAGCTGCCGCCGGAACGCGCCGCCGCGCTGCCGCCGAGGCGCGCTCCCGCACTCATTCCTCGAAGATCGAGGCCTGCGCCGCGTCGGGGCGCGGCGCGGCGACGCCGTCGGGGGGCGTGCGGTCGAGAAGGCCCGCCTCGCGCAGTTCCTTGAGGCCGGGCAGATCGCTCGGGCTCGCGAGCCCGAAATGATCGAGGAACGCTTCCGTCGCCACGAAGGTCGCCGGACGGCCCGGCGTCTGCCGGCGACGGCCGAACCGCACCCAGTTTCGCTCCATCAACAGATCGAGCGTTCCCTTGGAGACCGCGACGCCGCGGATCTCCTCGATCTCCGCCCGCGTCACCGGCTGGTGATAGGCGATGATCGCCAGGGTCTCGATCGCCGCCCGGCTGAGAGGGCGGGTCTCCACCACCTCCCGGTGCAGCAGGAACGCCAGATCCTCCGCCGTGCGAAAGGCCCAGCCGTCTCCGATCCGAACGAGGGAAACGCCACGCCCCTCGTAACGCCTACGCAACCGCTCGACTGCCGCGCTCGGATCGCTGCCTTCGGGCAAGCGCGAACCGATCTCCGCCAGGGTCAACGGCCCTGACGCCGCGAACAGCATCGCTTCGACCATCCGCTCCTGCTCCGCCTCGGGCGTACCCGTGAAGAGCGAATCGCCAGACGGATACATTCGTAACTCCTTCATTAAGATAGTGAACGACGCTTAAGTGAGATGTCAGAAAAGTGGCTGTCCTGTCGCAATTCCGCCTCACCCCGCTTCACGAGCTCGAGCGCCGCCGCGAAGGTCGCCGCCACGGCCGAACGGCGGCGGCGCGGCTCCGTCGTCCACTCGCCGGGGAGGAAGGCCGAGAGCGTCGTCCAGTCCACCGCGTCGCCGATCAGGCCCCGAAGCCGCTCCAGCGCCTTTTCCGGCGTCAGCACCGGCTCGCGCCCGACATGCAGCGGCGCGTAGTCGTCGCGCGTCTTGAGGCGGGCGTAGGCGCGCATCAGGTCCAGAAGCGTGGCCTCGTGCTCCACCGTGCGGTCGACCTCCACGGCCTCCGGCGCGCCGCGCGCGAAACGCTCGCGCCCCAGCTGCGGGCGCGCCATCAGCTTGGCGCCGACCTCGCGCATGGCCTCGAGCCGCTGCAGCCGGAAGGCGAGGCGCGCCGCCAGATCCTCGGCGCTCGGCCCCTCGGCCTCCGGCTCCGGCGGCAGCAGCAGGCGCGACTTCAGGAAGGCGAGCCAGGCCGCCATCACCAGCCAGTCGGCGGCGAGCTCGATCCGGAGCCGCTTCGCCGCCTCGACGAAGGCGAGATACTGCTCGGCGAGCTGCAGGATCGAGACCTTGAGCAGATCCACCTTTTGCGTGCGCGCCAGCGTCAGCAGCAGGTCGAGCGGCCCCTCGAAGCCGTCGACGTCGATCACCAGAGCCTCGGCGGCGGCGCGGCCCGCCTCGTCCAGCGCGCCGGTGCGTCCGTCGGGCACGTCGAAGCGGCGGGGATCGTCACGCATCGGCCAGCGCCTTCACGATGCGGGCGTGGCGGGCCTCGGCCTCCGCCTCGTCGAAGGGCTCGGGCGGGCGGCGCGCGGCGAGCGCGGCCTCGGCCCGCGCCAGCGCCGCCCCGGCGAGTTCCGGCGTCTCCGCCAGCGCCTCGGCCTGCGCGGCGCGGTCGGCGTTGCAGAGCAGAAGCGCGTCGCATCCGGCCGCGAGCGAGGCCCGCGCCCGCGCGCCCATGCCGCCGCCGAGCGCCTCCATCGCGAGATCGTCGGTCATCAGCAGCCCGTCGAAGCCGATCTCCTCGCGGATCGCGCGGATCGCCTCGGGCGAGACCGTGGCCGCATCGCCTCCCAGCGCGTCGAAGGCGACATGCGCGGTCATGCCGAGGGGCAGGTCCGCCACCGGCCGGAACGCTGCGAAATCCGTCTCGCGGAGCGCCTCCAGCGAGGCGCGCACCCGCGGCAGCGCCGCATGGCTGTCGGCGAAGGCGCGCCCGTGCCCCGGCAGGTGCTTGAGCACGGGCAGCACGCCCCCCGCGAGCAGCGCGTCGGCGACGATGCGGGCACGCCGGCCGACCGCCTCCGCCGTATCGCCGAGCGCCCGGTCGGTGACGATGCGATGCGCTCCGGCGACCGGCAGATCCGCCATCGGCATGCAGTCCACGTCGACGCCGAGCGCCCGCAACTCCCGCGCGATCAGCCGGAAGCGCCAGCGCAGCGCCTCGTCCATCGCCTCGGGCGCGAGGCCGGCGCGCATCGCGCTCATCCACGGCCATTCGCGCCAGTGAGGCGGCTTCAGCCGCGCGACGCGCCCGCCCTCCTGGTCGATCAGCACCGGCGCGTCACGGCCCACGGCATCCCGCAGCTCGCCGCAGAGCCGGGCGACCTGCTCCGGCGTCTCGACGTGCCTGGCGAAGAGGATGAAGCCCCAGGGATCGGCGTCGCGCAGGAACGCCCGCTCGTCGGGCGGGAGCGCGGGGCCCGCGCAGTCGAGGATGATGGCGCGCGGCGCCGTCAACGGATCCTCGCGACGATGCAGGCGTCTCCCCGCGCCTCGAGCGCGGCGCAGAGCTCCTGCGCCCGCGCGATCGAGGGCATCGGGCCCGCGCGCAGCCGCCACAGCGTCCGCCCGCCGGAGCGCACCGTGGTCACGGCGTGGGCGAGACGGCCGAGCAGGTCCTCGTTGCGGTCCAGATGCCGGCGCCACTGCGCCTCGGCGATCGCCTCGGTGTTGAAGGCGCCGAGCTGCACCGCCACGTCCCCGGCGCCGAGCGCGATCGGCGGGGCCGCGGCGGCCGTCTCCGTGCGCGGCGCCGCCGGCTCGGCGGCCGGGCGCTTCGGGGCCAGCGGGGTCGCGGCCGGAGCCTGCGCGGTGCCGGCGACCGTCGGCGCGTCCGCCTCCGCTGCGCGCAGCGCTTCGGCGACGGCGGCGTCGATCGGGGACGTCTCGGCGCCGCTCTCCGGCTCGACCTCGCGTGGCGCGGGCGCGACCTCGGCCTCCGGCGGCCCGGCCGCCGCCTCGTCGGCGAGGCGGGGCAGCGGCAGATCCTCCGCCGCCGGAGCCTCCGCCGGCGGCGCCAGCGCAGGCGCGTCGGCCTCCCCGCGCCGCATCATGCGCGTGACGGCACGGTCGGCGTCCTCCAGTTCGAGTCCGCCGGGATCCTCGGGCGCGATCTTCATCGGCCCGTCCTCGGCGCGCAGAAAGGGGATCTCGCCCGGATCGCGGGTCATCAGCCCGTTCGCCCAGCCCGCCAGCCCGGCCAGCAAAGCGAGCGCGACGGCCGCGCCGGCCGCCGTGGCCAAGGGGCCGCGCCGCGGACGCGCCGCGGACACGCCGTACGCATACGGATCGCCGGTCAGCTCCGACATGGGGCCGCGCCTGTATTCGGGACGACCCCCGCAAGGGCCGTCGGGTCCTGCTCGAACCCCGACGGCTGCCGTGCGTTAGCGCATCTCGTCCATCGGGGTCACGCCCAAGATACCCAAACCGGCCGCGATGACAACCGAAACCGCCTGCACGAGCGCAAGACGCGCCCGGGTTCCGGCGTGATCCTCGGGCTGAACGAAGCGAAGCCGCGGCTCGTCCTTGCCGCGGTTCCAGAGCGCGTGGAACTCGCTGGCGAGATCGTAGAGGAAGAAGGCGACGCGGTGCGGCTCGTGATGCCTGGCGGCCAGCTCCACCAGCCGCGGCCATTCGGCGATCTTCCTCGCCAACGCCAGCTCCTCGGGATGATCCAGCGGGTCGAGGCCGTCCTCGACCCGCTGGATCATCCCGAGGAGCTGGCGTTGGCGAGGAAGATCGCCGAATGG
>DATFKM010000215.1:0-5893 GCA_035268645.1 Paracoccaceae bacterium
CGATGCGGCGCGTGCGCTCCTCCCCCGTCGCGGCGAGCGCGCCCTTCAGCAGGTAGCCGCCGCCGAGCACCAGCGCCCAGGCGCGCAGATAGTCGGCCGAGCCGGCGTAGCGGTCGTTGATCCCCTCGGCGGCCAGCATCCAGTCCGTCGCCGCGGCGAGGCCGGCGGCGGCGTCGGACAGCGCCTTGCCGAGCGGCGCCAGCACCGCCTCGTCCGAGCGCTCCGCCTCGGAGGCGGCACGGCGGATCTCCGCCATCAGGCCGCGCGCGATCTCGCCCCCGTCCGAGAGCTTGCGGCCGACGAGGTCCATGGCCTGGATGCCGTTGGTGCCCTCGTAGATCGCGGTGACGCGGACGTCGCGGAAGTACTGGGCGGCGCCGGTCTCCTCGACGAAGCCCATGCCGCCGTGCAGCTGGATGCCGAGATTGGCGACCTCGACGCCGACGTCGGTGCCGAAGGCCTTGGCGATCGGCGTCAGGAAGGCGCCGCGGGCGTGCCAGCGCTCGGCCGTCTCGCCCTCGGTCGCGCGGGCCATGTCGAGGCTGAGGGCGGTGTCGAGGCAGATCGCCCGCGCCGCCTCGATCAGGCTCTTCATCTTCAGCAGCATCCGGCGCACGTCGGCGTGGCCGATGATGGTGCCGGAGCCGTCGGGCGTGCGGCCCTGCTGGCGCTCAAGCGCCCAGGCGAGCGACTTCTGGTAGGCGGCCTCGGCGACGCCGAGCCCCTCGGTGCCGACGCCGAGGCGGGCGTTGTTCATCATCGTGAACATGCACGCCATGCCGCCGTTCTCCGGCCCGACGAGCCAGCCGGTCGCGCCCTCGAAGCTCATCACGCAGGTCGGCGAGCCGTGCAGGCCCATCTTGTGCTCGAGCCCGATGCAGCGCACCGCGTTGGCGACGCCGGGGTCCCCGTCCGCGTCCGGCAGACGCTTCGGCACGAGGAACAGCGAGACGCCGCGGGTCCCGGCCGGCGCGTCGGGCAGACGCGCGAGGACGAGGTGGACGACGTTGCCGGCGATGTCGTGGTCGCCCCAGGAGATGTAGATCTTCTGGCCGGTGACGGCGTAGCTGCCGTCGCCGTTCGGCACGGCCTTCGTGCTCAGCGCGCCGACGTCGGAGCCGGCCTGCGGCTCCGTGAGGTTCATGGTGCCGGTCCACTCGCCCGAGGCGAGCTTCGGCAGATAGAGCGCGCGCAGCTCGTCCGAGGCGTGGACCTCCAGCGCCTCGATCTGGCCCTGGCTGAGCAGCGGGCAGAGCGAGAGCGCGAGGTTGGCCCCGGCGAACATCTCCCCGACCGCGGTGCCGAGCACCAGCGGCAGCCCCATGCCGCCCGCGTCGGTCGAGGCGGCGAGGCCGACCCAGCCGCCCTCCGCGAGCTGGCGGTAGGCGTCGGCGAAACCGGGCGTGCAGCGGACGACCCCGTTCTCGAGCCGCGCCGGCTGCTGGTCGCCCGCGCGGTTGAGCGGGGCGAGCACGTCGGCGGCGATCTTGCCGGCCTCCTCCAGCACGGCGCCGCGCGTCTCGGCGGTGGCGTCCGCGAAGCGGTCCGTGCGGACGAGCCGGTCGGCCTCGATCACGTGGTCGAGGCAGAAGGCGAGATCCTTCAGCGGGGCGTGATAGGTCATGCGGTTCCTCCTCCGCGCGCGCTCCGGCCGCGTTTGCGCGGGACGGCGGGCCGGCCTATGTCTCGCGGGGTCCCGCCGGGCGCGTTCGGCGCGGACGCTATGTCGCGCGCCGAACGCTGTCCAGCATCGGCGCGGAGACGGGAGGACGCATGGACGGCGGGCTCGGCGGGACGGAGCGGCTGACGGCCGACGCGGGCGGGATCGCCCGCGCCGCCGAGATGCTCCGCGCCGGGCGGCTGGTCGCCTTCCCGACGGAGACGGTCTACGGCCTCGGCGGACGGGCGGATTCGCCTGAGGCGGTGGCCGCGATCTACGCCGCCAAGGGTCGGCCGGCGTTCAATCCCCTGATCGCGCACGTTCCCTCGCGCGAGGCCGCGGAGGCGCTGGTGGCCCTGCCCGAGGCCGGGCGGCGGCTGGCCGGGGCGTTCTGGCCCGGCCCCCTGACGCTGGTGGCGCCGCTTCGCACGCAAGCCGGGCTGGCGGAGGCCGCGACGGCCGGGCTCGCGACGGCGGCGGTGCGCGTGCCGGGCTCGGCCGTCGCGCGCGCGCTGCTGGAGGCGGTCGGCGCGCCGGTGGCGGCGCCCTCGGCCAACCGTTCCGGCCGGCTCAGCCCCACGACGGCGGAGGCGGTGCTGGAACAGCTCTCGGGCCGCATCGCCGCGGTGCTGGACGGCGGCCCCTGCCCCGTGGGCCTCGAGAGCGCGATCGTCGGCTTCGACGCCGCGGGCCGGCCGGTGCTGCTGCGCCCCGGCGGCGTCCCCGCGGAACGGCTGGCCGAGGTCTGCGGTCCGCTCGGCTCCGAGGCGGAAGGCGACCGTCCGAGCGCGCCGGGCCGCCTCGCCTCGCACTACGCGCCGGGGATGCGGCTGCGCCTGAACGCCGAGGCCCCGCGCCCGGGCGAGGGCTGGCTCGGCTTCGGCCCGGGCCCGGAGGCGCCGGTCGCCGAGACGCTGAGCGCGTCCGGCGACCTCGCGGAAGCGGCGGCGACGCTCTACGAAGCGATGCGCCGGCTCGACGCCCGCATGGGCGGGCGCGGCACGGCGGCGGTGGCGCGCATCCCGGAGACGGGCCTCGGCGCCGCGATCGACGACAGACTCCGGCGGGCCGCGGCGCCCAGACCGGGCGACAGGGAGGCGGACGAATGAACGACATGAGCCGGCTGGCGGCGCCCTCGGCGGCGTTCCTCGACGGGCTGCGCGAGCTCCTCGGCCCGAAGGGCGCGCAGGACCCCGAGCCCGAGGATCCGCGCCTCAGCGAGCCGCGCGACCGCTGGCGCGGCTCGGCGGCGATGATCGTCCGCCCCGCCTCGACCGAGGAGACGGCGGAGGTCGTGCGCCGCTGCGCCGAGGCCGGCGTCGCGATCACCCCCTATTCGGGCGGCACCGGCCTCGTCGGCGGCCAGCTTCGCCCGGAGACGCCGGGCGGCGCGCCGGGCCTCCTCCTCTCGACCGACCGGATGAACCGCGTGCGCCTCTCGGCGCCCGAGGACGACGCGGTGGTGGTGGAGGCCGGCGTCACGCTCTCCGGCGCGCAGGAGGCGGCGGAGAAGGCGGGCCGGCTGTTCCCGCTCTCCATCGCCTCGGAGGGGACGGCGCGGATCGGCGGCGTGCTCTCGACCAACGCCGGCGGCCTCGCGGTGCTGCGCTACGGCATGGCGCGGGACCTGGTGCTCGGCGTCGAGGCGGTGCTGCCGGACGGCTCGATCCATCACGGGCTGAAGCTGCTGAGGAAGAACAACACCGGCTACGACCTGCGCCACCTGCTGATCGGCGCCGAGGGCACGCTCGGCGTCATCACCGCCGCGGCGCTGCGCCTCTATCCGCGCCCCGCGGAATGGGCGACGGCGTTCTGCGCCGTGCCCTCGCCCGACGCGGCGCTGGAGCTGCTGCACCTCGTGCGCGAACGGATGGGCGAGACGGTCTCGGCGTTCGAGCTGATCCACAAGACCGGGATCGACTTCCTGGCCGAGCACGTCCCCGACGCGCGCCATCCGCTCGACCCCGTGCCCGAGTGGTCGGTGCTGACCGAGGCGGCCTCCGGCGCGGGCTCGGAGATGCAGGCGCGGCTCGAGGCGGCGCTGGAGGCCGGGTTCGAGGCCGGTCTGATCGAGGACGCCGCCGTGGCGCAGTCCGAGGCGCAGCGCGCGGCCTTCTGGCAGGTGCGCGAGAGCATTCCGGAGGCCAACCGCAAGGTCGGCGCGGTTTCGAATCACGACGTCTCGGCTCCGATGTCGAAGGTGGCGGACTTCATCCGCGCCGCCGGCCCCGCGATCGAGGCGGCGGCCCCCGGCACGCGGATCAACTGCTTCGGCCATCTCGGCGACGGCAACCTGCACTACAACGTCTATCCGGCGCCGGGGCGGCCGAAGGAGGACTACGACAACCTGCGCCCGGAGATAAAACGCATCGTCCACGACCTGATCGACGCGCATGGCGGCTCGTTCAGCGCCGAGCACGGCATCGGGCGGCTGAAGGTGGCGGAACTGGCGCGCTACGGCGATCCGGCGAAACTGGCCGCGATGCGGGCGATCAAGGCGGCGCTCGACCCGAGGGGAATCATGAACCCCGGCGCGCTGTTCGGCTGACGGCGGCGGCCGTCGGAACTGTCCGCGAATCTCGCTTGCATCGCGGACCGATTCGGGCCTGCCACATCGGGAGGACGTCGTGCAGGACGGCGCGGGCGAATGGAATCGCGCGCGATCCGACCGGGGATCTCGGACACGGGGACGCGTTCCGGCCGACCGCCGAAGGGCTCGTCCCGGCTGACCGCCGATCGTCCGAGTCCGGCCGACCGCGAGGAGACCGGCATCGGCCCACACCGCCGGGCGTGTCGTCGAGCGGCCGCGATCCTCGCGCGAAGGCCCCGACCGGACCCTCGGGTCGTCTGAAAAGCCCGCTCCGACCGGATCGTCGGATCACGGAGCGGGGCCCCGCTCCGGCCGACGGGCCGAAGCGGGGGGCGCCGCAACGCCACGCGGCGCAGCACGCTACGCAGTCAAACTCGTCACGCTCGGGGCGCCGCGCACGGCGCGACCGGTTCGGCCGCGCGCGGCGCCCCTTCGCACTGGACGTCCATCGGGAGAGCCGACTTCGCCGGCCAAACGTCACACACCCCGCTCCGCTCCCACGCGGCCTTCAACGCGCGAAGAACTCTCCCGAGTGCGACCCGGAGCCGGCGGACACACCCAAGTCCAACCGCCTCCGGTTGACACCCATATGCGGCCAATCGCGTTGCCAAGACGTAAACGACATCTCCGCCGCAGACGCCAAACGTCCACAAGTCTCTGCGATATCGTCGCTTTTCTTCAGGAAGCGACGGACTTGCGGTCCTGGCCGCCGGTCTCGTGACCGGCGCCGGCGGGACGGATCATCTGAAACACCTCGCGCACCACCGCGTAGTCCTTGTAGCCGCAGCGCGCGACCGGCTGATGGCGGGTCAGATCGAAGATCCCGTCCACCACGCAGTCGTCGCGCAGATGCACCCGCACCACGCGGCCGAAGGTGACGACGTTCATCATGCCGTCGTCGCCCGGCAGCACCACCTCCTGATGCGCGAGGCACTCGAAGGTCGCCGCCGCCGCGGCGACGCGCGGCGCGCGGATGTCGAGGCAGGGCGCCTTCTCGAGGCCCGCGATCTCGAACTCGTCCTCGCCGTGGCCGTAGCCGCCGGAGCTGAGGTTCATCTGGTCCCTCAGGTCCCAGCCGACGAAGTTGACCGCGAACTCGCCCGTCTCGCGGATGTTGGCGAGGCTGTCCTTGACGCTCTCGTCCGGCTTGCGGCCGGTGACCGAGAACATGACCATCGGCGGCGCGTCGGCCACCGCCATGAAGAAGGAATAGGGCGCGAGGTTCGCCCGCCCCTCGGCGTCGACGGTGGAGATCCAGCCGATCGGACGCGGCGCGACCACGGCCTTGAACGGGTTGTGGGGCAGGCCGTGGCCGTCCTCGGGGCGGTAGTGCATGGGTTCTCTCCTCCGGCGTCTCTCGGGTCCGGCTTGTAGACGGCCGGGGGGGCCCATGCTAGGGCGCGCCGCCGCGGAGAGCAGAGGGGATCGGCCGTGTTCCGGGTGATGCGCGAACGGGCGGAGGACGCGGCGGAGGTCGAATGGCTGCTCGACACCGCCTTCGCGCCCGGCCGCACCGCGCTCAGCTCCTACCGTCTGCGCGAGGGGGTCGAGCCGGTGGCGGAACTCTGCCTCGTGGCGCGGGACGAATACGACGCGGTCGTCGGCGCGATCCGGCACTGGCCGGTGCGCATCGGCCCCGAGGG
>DATFKM010000216.1:0-2916 GCA_035268645.1 Paracoccaceae bacterium
CAGCGCCGCGCCGCCTTCGCCGACGCGCTGGTCGAGTCCGGCGCGCAGGATGGCGGGGCGCAGGTCGATCTCCTCGACCAGCGCGTCGACCCGGGCCTTGAAGGGGCCCCAGCTGTCGCGGCGGTCGACGCGGACCGGGCCGAAGAACACGTTCTGCGCGATCGAGAACGCGGGCACGTATTCCTCGGGATCGAAGAAGACGATGCGCGGATCGCCGGCCAGCGCCGCGCGGAGCTGCGGGCGGGCCTTGACCAGTTCCGCCTCGCGCCCCTCGCCGCGCAGCACGCCGAGGCGGAAGCGGGCCGCGCCGTAGTCCATCGCGATGGCGAGCATGCGGATCTGCTCGCTCCGGTTCAGGCGGCCGGGACCGCGCTGGCGCGCGCGGCGCACGATGACCTCGATCGCCGGCGTCTCGGCCCGCGGGAACATGCCGTAGCGCTTGAAGAGATCGCTCTCCGGCCCGACGCCCTCGAACAGCGAGATCAGCGCCTCGCAGATGTCGACGCCGAGGATGACGAGCATGTCGTGCACGCCGGCGTCGGAGAGCGCGCGGCGCACGTCGCGGTCGGCGACGAGATCGGCCCAGCCCCGCTTCGGATCCGACGGCAGGCCGAAGAACAGGTTCTCCCCCACCGTGCCGTTCGGGTTGAAGGCGTCCTCCTGCCAGACGTCGATGAAGTCCTCGCGCATCTCGCCCAGTTCCCCGGAGGCGGCGATCCGTTTGCGCAGCTCGAGCAGGCGGCGCGCCAGCTCGGGCTCCTTCGCGGGGTCGAGGCGGCTGCCGAGCCCGATGGAGTAGAGGTCCTCCTCGAAGCCGAGGGCGGCGGCGAGCTCCAGCATCCGCGCCTCGACCGCGTCATGGTCGGGATGGCCGGCCTCCTCGGGGTCGATCCAGTCGTCGTCGACGTCGTCATGCGGGGCGCCGGTGAGGTCGGCCTCCCGCTTGCGCTTGCGCGCCGCGGCGTCGTCGGCCTCGGCCACCGGCCGGAACTGGATGCCCTGCAGCAGATTGCTGCGCAGCGTTCCGGTGAAGGCGCGCGGATCGGCCGGCACGTAGACCGCGGCGCGGTAGAGGATCGGCATTCCGGCGCGCCAGTTCTCCTCCAGCCCGTCGGCGAGGCCGGCGAGCGCCTGCGCCAGCGCCGCGCGCTGGGTGGTGTCGTCGCCGAGGATCGCCGCCTCGGCCCCCTTGGCGGCATGACAGGAGACCGAGCCGGAGAGTTCGGGCACGCTCGCGCCCCTGAGCTCGACCGCGTGGGGCCCGACGGGCGCGGTCTCGCGCAGGGGCGCGGGCTCTCCGTCCTCGTCGAAGTTCTCCATCACCGAGGCGAAGCGCGCGGAGCGGTCCGAGAAGTCCTGGTAGAAGCGCAGCAGCTCCTTCCACGGCGCGGCGAGATCCTTGTAGGCGATGAGCACGGCGGTGAGGGCGCCGATGTCGAGATCGCCCTGGATCACGAACCAGCCGCCGATCAGGAAGATGAAGAACGGCGTGACGTGGTTCGCGACGTTGTTCACGAACTTGATGAGGAACTTCAGGATGAAGATCCGGCGGCGGATCACGTAGTTGTCGTAGAGCTGGCCGCTGACGATGGCCATGTGCCAGCGCCGCGCCCTGAGCGCGCGCACCTCGACCGCGCCGTCGATGCTCTCGTCGATCTCGCGCGCCATGGCCCGGATGTTGATCAGGCGCAGGCGGATCATCGCCACCACCTTGGCCTGCAGCTTGGGGATCAGCCAGGCCTGCAGCGGGTAGAGCGCGAGCGCGGCGACGCCGATATAGGCGTTCTGGGCGATGATGAAGCCGAGATAGACGAGGAAGCTGCCGCCCGCCATCACGGGCGTGACCACGATGGCGCCGATGAAGTCGCCGAGCTGTTCCAGTTCGGCCGAGATCATCTGCACGATCTCGCCGGGGCTGGTGTCGCGCAGGCGCCCGAGGGGGCGGCCCATCACCCGGCGGAACAGGTCGAAGCGCATCCGGCGCAGCATCCGTTCGCCGAGGATGCCGCGCTGCATGTTCTGGACGTACTTGATGGCGTTGTTGACCGATATCGCGGCGAGATAGGCGAGGCAGAGCGCGAGCAGATACTGCGTCTGCTCCAGCTCGTAGCCGAGGATCGTGCGCGGGAAGCCGGCGCCGCCGATGGCGTCGTTGATGATGGTCTTCGGCAGCTCCAGCGTTATCCAGATGATCGGAAAGCTCACCAGCGCGGTGGCGAGCAAAAGCATCTGGTCGCGAGCGGAATGACGCCAGACATAGGTCGTCAGCTTCTCGGCCATGGGTCCGCCGAACCCCTCCCCAGGCCCTTGCGCCGCGATTTCGCCACTGTTCCCGAAGTCGGGGGCTTTGGCTAGGGGACTTCGCCTACGGGGCGCGTCGGCGCCGGCGTCGCAGCCCGGCGAGGCGGCGGAGCGAGGCGAACGCGGCGCCGACGTCCCGCTGCACCAGAAGAAGCGCCGGCGTCACCGTCAGCACGAGGAGGAAGCCGAACGCGAGGCCGAAGACCAGCGTGACGACGGTCGGTTTGAGCACGGCCGCCTCGCGCGAGGTCTCGAAGAGGAGGGGGGCGAGGCCGAGGACGGTGGTGAGCGTGGTGAGCAGGACCGGGCGCAGGCGCCCGCAGGCGGCCTCCACCACCGCGGGCAGGACGGCGCGGCGGCGCGCGGCCTCGTCGGCGGCGGCGACGAGGACGATGGAATCGTTCACGATGATGCCGGTCATGCCGATCAGCCCGACGACCGAGAACATCGAGAGGGGCAGGCCGGTCCAGACGTGACCGTGCACCACGCCGACGAGGCCGAAGGGGACCGCCAGAAGCACCACCAGCGGACGCGTCCAGGAGGCGAAGACCCAGGCCAGCGCGACGAAGATGCCGATCAGGCCGAGCCCGAGGGCGACGGGCGCCTCCCCGAGGA
>DATFKM010000217.1:0-6895 GCA_035268645.1 Paracoccaceae bacterium
CGCCCGTTCGCTCCAGCAGGGTCTTTGCGATGAAGAGGCCGAGCCCCATGCCTTCGTATCCGGCCCGGCCGTTCGGCGTCGCGGGTTCGCCGCCGCGCCGACCCCGCTCGCGGACGAAGGGATCGCCGAGCCGACCCAGCATGTCGGGCGAGAAGCCGGGGCCGTCGTCGCCCACCGCGATGCGCAGCTCGGTCTCGGTCCAGTCGACGTCGATCCAGACGTTGCCCTCGGCGAAGTCCACGGCGTTCTGCACCAGGTTGCGCAGGCCGTGGATGATCTCGGGCCGGCGCTGCACCTCCGGCTGGTCCGGGCCGGCGGCCTCGGCCGGCACGCCGCGCAGGCGCAGATGGATCGCGCCGCCCCGGTCCCGGTGCGGCTCCGCCGCCTCCTCCACGAGGCGCGAGACCGGGGCCGTCTTGACGTGCCGGTCGTCCTTGGGGCCGGCCGAGAGGTCGCGCAGGATGTCGCGGCAGCGGTCGGCCTGCTTGCGGATCAGCTCCACGTCCTCGGCCAGTTCGGGATCGTCGCGCAGCTCGCGCGCCAGCTCCCCGCTGACCAGCTTGATGGTGGCGAGCGGCGTGCCCAGCTCGTGCGCCGCCGCCGCGGCGAGGCCGCCGATGGCGGTCAGCCGCTGCTCGCGCCCCAGCGCCGCCTCGGCCGCGGCGAGGGCCCGGTTCATGGTCCAGATCTCCGCCGTCACCCGCCGCGCGTAGCCCGAGAGAAAGCCGAGCCCGATCATCATCGACGCCCAGTAGCCGAGCACGATCAGCGGCGGCGGCGCCCAGACCGCGCCGTCGGCGAAGGTCAGCGGCACGTAGAACACCGCGAGCAGCGAGAACAGCAGCACCGCAACCGCGCCCAGCAGCAGCGTCGTGCGCATCGTCAGCGCCGTCGCCGAGATGATGACGGGCGCCAGCGCCAGCATGGCGAAGGGGTTGGTCAGCCCGCCGGCCAGGAACAGCAGCACGGCGAGCTGCGCGAGATCGAACAGCAGCGTCAGCGCGGTGTCCCGCTCCGACAGCCGCTTCGAGGCCGGATGCACGATCTGCGCGACGATGTTCACGCAGACCGAGGCCGCGATGGCGCCGAAGCAGAGCCCGACCGGCAGATCCATGTCCAAGAGGAACGCCGCCGCGAGCACCGCGACCGCCTGCCCGGAGGCGGCGAGCCAGCGCAGCGTCACGAGCGTGCGCAGGCGGACCCAGTCCCCCCGTCCGGAGGCGAGGCCGTGGCGCGATGAAGCGACGGACGTCATGCGGCGAGGCATAGCGCGCCGACGTCCGGCGCGGAAGCGCCGCGGCGCCGCGGCCGGGCGGCGCGCGACGTCGCTCCGGACCGTCGGAGCGGGGCGGAGGGCCCGACGTGGCGCACCGAGACGCGAAAACGCGACGCGACGCCGGGCGCGACTCCGAGACGGGTTTCGGTCGGCGCGCGCCGAGCGCATATCTGCCGATCAGACGCCACAGACCGGGGACCCTCCATGAGCCTTCTCGCCCGTCCCAAGCCGTTCCTCGCCGCCCTCTTCGGCGGCGCGCTCGTCATCGCCGGCCTCGCCGCCGGCGGCTGGTACGCCTTCGGCCCGGGCGGCGACGGCGATCGCTTCGCGGAGTGCCGCGCGACCCGGCTCGCCGGCGCGTCGGGCGCCCAGCTCGGCGGTCCGTTCGAACTCACGGCGCACACGGGCGAGCGCATGACGTCCGAGGCGGTGATCGACCGGCCGGTCCTGCTCTACTTCGGCTACGTCTGGTGCCCGGACGTCTGCCCCTTCGACGTCGCCCGCAACGCCGAGGCGGTGCGGATCCTCGAGGAGCGAGGCATCGAGGTGCGTCCGGTCTTCGTCAGCATCGATCCGGCCCGCGACACGCCGGAGGCGCTCGCCCCGTGGATCGAGGCGCATCACCCTCGCATGATCGGCCTGACCGGCTCCGACGAGGACGTCGCGGAGGCCGCGCGGGCCTGGCGCGTCTATCACTCGAAGGTCGGCGACGACCCGCAGGACTACCTGATGGATCATTCGACCTTCACCTACCTCGCGGCGCCGGGCGAAGGGTTCCTCGACGTCTTCCGCAGGGAGGACACGGCGGAGGGCATCGCCGACCGCGTCGAGTGCTTCGTGGAGCGGCTCTGAGGCGGCGCCGCCGGCGCACCGGCGCCTGTCCCCTGGGCCGCGGCGCCCAGATATGTCGCAGTTCTTTGACAGCGGCCCGCGACCCCATACCTTCCCGCGGGAAACGCAACGATGAGAGACCGCAAGCCATGACCGACGAGCCCATCCCGGACCGGGACGACCTCGGACCCGACCGCTCGCTGCTGATCCTGGACGACGACGAGCCCTTCCGCCGCCGCCTCACCCGCGCGATGGAGCGGCGCGGCTTCGAGACGACGCCGGCGGAGAGCGTGGCGGAGGGCCTCGCGATGGTGCGGCGCGCGCCGCCCGCCTACGCGGTGATCGACTTGCGGCTCGAGGACGGCAACGGCCTCGACGTGGTGGAGGCGCTGCGCGCGGCGCGGCCCGAGAGCAGCATCGTGGTGCTGACCGGCTACGGCGCCATCGCGACGGCCGTCGCGGCGGTGAAGATCGGCGCCTCCGACTATCTCTCGAAGCCGGCCGACGCCGACGACGTGGAGGCCGCCCTGCTCGCCTCCGAGGCGGTCAAGCCGCCGCCGCCGGAGAACCCGATGAGCGCCGACCGCGTGCGGTGGGAGCACATTCAGCGGGTGTTCGAGCTCTGCGACCGGAACGTTTCGGAAACCGCGAGGCGTCTGAACATGCATCGCCGGACCTTGCAGCGCATCCTGGCGAAGCGCAGCCCGCGCTGACGGCGGCCGCGCACCGGTGTGCCGCGCCGACGCCCGGATCGGGGCCGTCCCGATCCGGGCGCGACGGTCGAACGGCGACGGCGGCACGGAAACGCGACGCCGGCGCGGCCCCTGCGCAGGTTTGCGAACGGACGTCTCGTCCCCTCCAATCACGACGTTCCCGGCCGACTCGCGAAAAGCGAGATCCCGGTCGTCGCGCGACGCCCCGCTCCCCGCCTTCGATCCGCAACGTTCGACGCCAGGCGCGGCGTCCGGTCCGCGGGGGCGCCGAGAGGCGGGCGAATCATCTGTGCGGGCGACCCGCGACGATCATCGGAGAGCACATGGACGCCCGAACCCCGATCCTCGCTCTCGCGACCTTCGCGGCGGCGACCCAGACGCTCGTGTTCGTCGGCGTGCTCGCCGATCTGGCGGGCTCGCTCGGCGTGTCGGTCGCGGTGGCGGGCCAGCTCACTTCGGCGTTCGCGCTGACCTTCGCGGTCTCCGCGCCGCTCACCGCCTCGCTGCTGGCCGGAGCGGAGCGGCGGGGGCTTCTCGTGGCCGGCCTGCTCGCCGTCTCAGCCCTCAATCTCGGCGCCGCCCTCGCGCCCGACTTCGAGGTCCTGCTCGGCCTGCGCGTCGGCGCCGCGCTCGCCGGGACGCTGGTGGCGCCGGTGGCCCTTTCCGCCGCCGCCGCCCTCGCGCCGCCCGAACGACGCGGGGCGGCCCTCGCCACCGTGCTCGCGGGCTTCACCCTCGCCTTCACGCTCGGCATCCCGATCGGCAGCGCCCTCGGCGGCGCCTTCGGCTGGCGCGCCACCTTCGGCCTCGCCTCCGGCCTGGCGCTGGTGGCGGCCGTCGCCATCCGCGCGGTGCTGCCGCGGGTGGAGAGCGACGAGCGAGCCGGCCTCTCCAACCTCAAGGCGATGCTGGCGCCGCCGGTCCTCGCGCCGCTTTCGATCACGGCCGGCTCGTTCCTCTCGCTGTTCACCGTGTTCGCCTATGTCGGTCCCGTGGTGACGCGCATCACCGGGCTGGAGGGCGCCGGCGTCGGGGCGATGCAGGCCTTCGTCGGAATCGGCTCGATCTTCGGCATCATGGTGGGCGGCCGGGCCGCGGACCGCGCCCCGCCGCGCGCCGCGGTGCTGGGCTGCCTCGCGGCCTCCGCGACGTCGCTCGCCCTCTATAGCGCCTGGCCCACGATCGGAGCCGGCCTGCCGGCGGAGGCGCGGATCGCCGGGCTCGCCGGAACCATCCTGCTCGGCTCGGCCGCGCTCTTCGCGCTCGGCCCCGTGGTGCAGGCCCGGCTGGTGGAGTCGGCGGACGGCGCCCGCAACGTGGCGCTCGCCACCAACGGCTCGATGGTGTTCCTCGGCCAAGGCCTCGGCGCCGCCGTCGGGGGAGCGGTGATCGGCGCCCGCGGCGTCGAACCTCTCGGCCTCGTCGGCGCGTCGCTGGCTCTGCTCACCGCCGGCCTCGCCTTCGGCCTGCCGCGTCGCCGCCCGGAGGCCGCGCATTGACGCCGCCGTCCCGCATGCGTATTAGCGGGCGAACTCCCGGAAGCTCCCGTCGCTTCCGGTCCCCGCGTGCGGGGATCGCCTCCGGTCAGCGCGTCGCGCCCGCCGGAGCGCAACCGCTTTGAGAGACCGGCCCGAGGAGGGCGTGCGCCATGTTCGAGTCCCTGTCCGAACGCCTCTCCGGCGTCCTCGACAAGCTCACCAAGCAGGGCGCCCTGTCGGAGGAGGACGTCTCCACCGCGCTCCGCGAGGTCCGCCAGGCGCTGCTCGAGGCCGACGTCTCGCTCTCCGTGGCGCGGGACTTCGTGAAGCGGGTGCAGGCCAAGGCCACCGGGCAGGCCGTCACCAGGTCCGTCACGCCGGGCCAGCAGGTCGTCAAGATCGTGCACGACGAACTGGTGCACGTGCTCGCGGGGGACGGCGAGGAGATCGGGCGCCTGCGCATCGCCAGCCCCCCGGCGCCGATCCTGATGGTCGGGCTGCAGGGCTCGGGCAAGACCACGACGACCGCCAAGCTCGCCAAGCGTCTCTCGGAGAGGGAGCGCAAGCGCGTCCTGATGGCGAGCCTCGACGTCTCCCGCCCGGCGGCGATGGAGCAGCTCGCCGTGCTCGGGCGGCAGATCGGGGTCGACACGCTGCCGATCGTGCCCGGCCAGACGCCGGTGCAGATCGCCAGGCGCGCGAAGCAGCAGGCGACGCTCGGCGGCTACGACGTCTACATGCTCGACACCGCCGGCCGGCTCTCCATCGACGACGCGCTGATGGAGGAGGTCGCGGCCGTCCGCGACGAGACCCAGCCGCACGAGACGCTGCTGGTGGTCGACGGCCTCACCGGCCAGGACGCCGTCGCGACGGCGGAGAACTTCGACGGCCGCATCGGCCTCTCGGGCGTGATCCTGACCCGGATGGACGGAGACGGCCGCGGCGGCGCCGCCCTCTCCATGCGCGCCGTGACCGGCAAGCCGATCAAGTTCGTCGGCCTCGGCGAGAAGATGGACGCGATCGAGGAGTTCCACGCCGAGCGCGTCGCCGGCCGCATCCTCGGCATGGGCGACATCGTCTCCCTCGTCGAGAAGGCGCAGGAGACCATCGAGGCCGAGCAGGCCGAGCGCATGATGAAGCGGTTCCAGAAGGGCCGCTTCGACATGAACGACCTGATGACCCAGCTAGACCAGATGATGAAGATGGGCGGCATGGGCGGGCTGATGAGCATGATGCCCGGCATGGGCAAGATGCAGAAGCAGCTCGACGACGCCGGCATGGACGACAAGGTCATCAAGCGCCAGATCGCGATGATCCAGTCCATGACCAAGGAGGAGCGCAGGAACCCCGACCTTATGAAGGCCAGCCGGAAGAAGCGCGTGGCGGCAGGATCGGGCATGGACGTGGCGGACGTCAACCGGCTTCTGAAGATGCACCGGCAGATGGCCGACATGATGAAGAAGATGGGCAGGATGGGGAAGAAGGGGCTGATGCGCGGCGGTCTCGCCTCGCTCTTCGGGGGCGCCGGCGGCATGCCGCAGCAGATGCCGGCAGGCGCGACCCCGCCCAAGGGCCTCGGCGGACCGGGCGGCGGCGCCGGTGGCCTGCCGCCGGGCCTCGGCGGCCTCGGCGGCGGTCAGGGCCTGCCGCAGGGCCTGTCCGGCTTCGGCAAGAAGAAGTGAGTCCGGCGCCGTGACCGCTTTGGTGCCCGAGATCGAGACCCGGCGTCTGCGCCTGCGCGCCCTGACCCGTCGCGACTTCGAGGCGGAGGCCGCGTGGTTCGCGCGCCCCGCCTCGGCGCGGAACGGCGGACCGAAGGCGCGCGAGGCGGTCTGGCGCGTCGTCGCCGCCATGATCGGACATTGGACGCTCGAGAGCGTCGGCTTCTGGGCGGTCGAGCGGCGCGACACCCGCGCCTATTGCGGGCGCGTCGGCGTCTGGAACCCCGAGGGCTGGCCGGAGCCCGAGCTTGGCTGGACCTTCACGGACGGCGCCGACGATCTCCCCGGCGCCGAGGCGGAGGCGATCCTCGCCGCCCGCGACTGGGCCTGGCGGGAGCGGGCGCTCGGCCCGCTCGCCTCCCTGATCCGGCCGACCGACGGGCGTGCCCGGCGCCTCGCCGCCGACGTCGGCGCGCGCATGGAACGCGGCGTGAAGCTGCCGGACGCCGGTCTGGTCGAGATCCATCGTCACGCGCTGCCGGGCGACGCCCCGCGGCCCGCCCGGCACGCCATGCATTCCGGCGAGGGGCGGGCATGACCGCCCCCGCCCTCGTCGGCGTCCCGGAACTCGAGACCGAGCGCCTGCGCCTGCGCGCTCCGTCAGAGGCGGATTTCGAGCCTTTCGCGGCCTTCTACGCGACCGAGCGCTCGCGCTTCGTCGGCGGGCCGCTGCCGCGCGGCAAGGTGTGGCGCAGTCACGCCGCGCTCGTGGGTCACTGGGCGCTGCGCGGCTATGGCTGGTGGTCGCTCGAGGAGCGGGCGACCGGCGCGCTCGCCGGGCGTGTCGGCCTGTTCCATCCGGAAGGCTGGCCGGAGCCCGAGATCGGCTGGACCCTGTTCGACGGCTTCGAGGGCCGCGGCTACGCGACCGAGGCG
>DATFKM010000218.1:0-2802 GCA_035268645.1 Paracoccaceae bacterium
CCAGAACTGCCACGCGCCGTCGCTCATCGTCCGCTCCCCCTGTCTGATGCGGCGCGGACGTTAGGCGGGCGGGCGGGCCGGCGAAAGGGTCAGTCGTGCATGGAGACGACGCCGGAGATCAGGTTCTCCGACAGGAGGCGCGCGGCGTCGGGCGGGCCGGACCGGGCGGCGGCGACGGCGGCGAGACGGGCCTCGAGCGAGCGGGCGGCGCGGCGGGCGGCCTGAACGGCCTCGGCGGCGGTCACCGCCTCGAAGCGGATCCGGTCGCCGACGCGGGCCTGGCCGAGGCGCGGCAGGTCGGCGGAGATCGCGGTGGCGATCTTCGGGTAGCCGCCGGTGGTCTGTCGATCCGCCAGCAGCAGGATCGGCCGGCGCGTGCCCGGAACCTGGATCGAGCCGGTGAAGATGCCGTCGGAGACGATGTCGTGGCCGCGGACATGGGTCAGCTCCGGCCCTTCGAGGCGGACGCCCATCCGGTCGGCGGCCTGGCCGACCTGCCATTCGGTCGCGAGGAAAAGGGCGAGCGCGGCGTCCGTGAAGGCGTCCTGCTGCGGGCCGAGCACCACGCGGATCGGATGCGGGGACGCCGGCGGGGGAGGCGGCGTGACGGCCCGCTCCGGCGCGCCGGCGTCGCCGCGAAGGGGGACGCGGTCCCCGGCGCGGAGGGGGCGCCCCTCGAAGCCGCCCAGGCCGGCGCGGGCGTAGGTGGCGAGAGCGCCGAGCGCGGGCGCTAGCGCGAAGCCTCCGCCGACCGCGAGATACCAGGTGCAGCCCTCGCGCCCCGGCCGCACGGTGACGCGGGTTCCGGCGGGCACGCGGACGGAGGCGGCGGGCGGAACCTCCCGCGGGGTCTCGCCGGGCAGCGTGACGCGGAGCCCCGCGGCGGGGCCGGCGAGGGCGATCAGCGCCGGCCCGCCCTCCACCGTCAGGTCGGGGCCGGCGTAGCGCGCCTCGAGCGCCGCCACGTCGGGCGGGTTCCCGACGAGCGCGTTGGCGAGGGCGAGGCTTTCGCGGTCGAGCGCGCCCGAAGGCGGCACGCCGAAGCGCTGGAGGCCGGGGCGCCCGGCATCCTGCACGGTGGTGGCGGGGCCGGGCTCCCGGATCGCGAGGACGGCGGTCATTCCGGCGCCGGCGTCCATCGCCCGGCCTCGGCGTCGCGGGCGAGGGCGTCGAACTCCGCCGTGGAGACCGGGCGGAACGTGACCTTGTCGGCCGGCTGCAGCAGCGCGACGGGGTCGCGTCCGAGGTCGAACAGCGGCAGCGGCGTGCGCCCGATCAGGCGCCAGCCGCCGGGACTCTCGACCGGATAGATCGCGGAGAAGGCGGTGGCGATGGCGACGGCGCCCTTCGGCACGCGCGTCCGCGGCTCGGCGAGGCGCGGCAGACGCAAGGCCTCCGGCACGTCGCCCATATAGGGATGCCCGGGCAGGAAGCCGATCATGTAGACGTGCAGCTCCGGCCCGGCATGCAGCGCGATCACTTCCTCGCGGGAGAGGCCGGTGCGGCGCTGCACGTCCTCGAGATCGGGCGCGTGCCCGGGGGCGTAGGAGACGGGGACGCTCCAGCGCCGCCCGTCGCTCGCGGCCCCGTCGAGGGCGGCGAGGCGCGGACGGATCGCCGCCTCCATCGCCGCCGCGTCGCTGACGAGCGGGTCGAGATGCACCGCGAGGGCGCGGAAGGTCGGCACCGTCTCGATCAGGCCCGGCGGCGGGTCCGCGCGCAGCGCGGCGTCGAGCGCGAGCACGCGTTCGCTGACCTCGCGGCCGGCGGCGTCGCCGAATTCGACGGAGAGGCCGGTGTCGCCGCAGGGCAGGAAGCGGGGATGCGTCATGCGGAGCCTCTCGCGGCGGCGGGCGAACGGGGTCATCCTGCCGATCCTGCACGGCGAGTCACGAGGGAGAGGCGGATGCGGCTCAACATCAACGCGGATCTGGGCGAGGGGCACGGCGCCTACGACATCGGCGACGACGCCGCGCTGCTGGACGTGGTGGCCTCGGCCAACGTCGCCTGCGGCTTCCATGCGGGCGATCCGACGGTGATGCGCCGCACGCTGGAGGCGGCGAAGGCGCGCGGCGTGAGCGTCGGCGCGCATCCGGGGTTCCCCGATCTGGGCGGCTTCGGCCGGAGGCGGATCGAGATGGATCCGCATGAACTCGAGAACGCGGTGGCCTATCAGATCGGGGCGCTGATGGCCCTCGCGACGCTGGTCGGCGTCGAGGTGACGCACGTCAAGGCGCATGGCGCGCTGAGCAACATGGCGGCGACGCGCGACGACTACGCCATGGCGATCGGTCGGGCGATCCGCGGGGTGGATCCCAAGCTGCGCTACCTGGCGCTCGCCGGCAGCGCGATGGAGCGGGCGGCGGGCGAGCTGGGCCTGCCGCTGGTGCGGGAGGCCTTCGCGGACCGGCACTACGACGACGAAGGCAACCTCGCGTCGCGCGCGCTGGCCGGAACGGTGATCCGCGATCCGGCCGAGGCGGCGGCGCGCGTCGTCGCGATGGCGCGGGAGGGGGCGATCGTGGCGATGAGCGGGCGGCGCCTGCCGGTGGCCTTCGATTCGCTCTGCGTGCACGGCGACGAGCCGACCGCGGTGGCGGTGGCGCGCGCCTGCCGGAAGGCGCTCGAGGACGCGGGCGTGGAGATCGCGCCGATCCCGGCCTTCGCCTGAACCTCCGCGCCGGGCGCCGTCGTGGGAGGCCTCGGACCTGCGTGGCGGGAGGCGGCGGAGGGGAGCGCAGGCGGATGCCTCGGAGGCGGGCGAGGCGGCGCCGGCGGATCGCTTCGCCCGGCCTGCCGGAT
>DATFKM010000219.1:0-4662 GCA_035268645.1 Paracoccaceae bacterium
GCGAGGGCGTCCGCCAGCGGCCGGCCGGCGAGCACGACCTGCTGCAGCATGGCGGCCGAGAAGCTCTCCGGATCGCGGACATAGGCGACGGCGCGGGGGCGCCGGCCCGAACGGCGGAGGCGGCGCACGAGGCGCGCGACGTCGCGCGGCGCGAGCTGGGTGGAGAACTGCTCGGCCGAGAGCAGCACGAGGGGCAGCGAGCGGTCGGCGAGCAGCGTCTCGACGCGCTCGGCGGTCTCCGCCCGCGCGGCATGGGTGCGGAGCGGAGCGCGGGAAGGATCGGAGGCGTGGCGTTCGGCCTTCGGCGTCTCCGCCGCCCAGTAGATCAGCGGCCAGCCCGGGTGGCGTCCGAGATCGGGCGTGCCGACGCCGTCGGCGGCGAGGCTTTCGCGGAGCGTGCGAAGCTGGTGCTGGACGTGGGTGGTGCCGGTCTTGTGCAGTCCGAGATGCAGCCAGACCTCGCCCCGGCGGGCGCGGCGTCGGCGGGGGCGGTCGGCATCGGGGGGCATCGCGGCGCGGGATCCGGGCGTCTGGGTGGGGCGCGTGCATGGGCCTCGCGACGGCGGGCGCTGTCAAGGGCCGCCTCGGGGACGGGCGGCGCCGAGGCTCGGGACGGCTCGGACGGCGACGGCCTGGCGCCGCCGGAGGCGCGATCCGCGCCGACGCCGCGCGCGAGCGGGGGGCGGACGCCCCCCCGAGCGCGCGGCCCGCCGGCTCAGTCCTCGGGGCCGCCGACCCAGCGGCGGCGGTAGCGGTCGCCTAGGCTCGTCAGGATCTCGTAGCCGATGGTGCCGGCGGCCGCCGCCAGATCGTCGACCCGCTGATGATGGCCGAGGATCTCCACCATCGCGCCGGGCGCCGGCGCCGGATGGTCGGTGAGATCGACGGTGATCATGTCCATCGAGACGCGCCCGACCACCGGCGCCGGCCGGCCGTCGAGGAACACCCGTGCGCCGGAGACGCCGCGGAAGAAGCCGTCGGCGTAACCGACCGGGAGCACGCCGAGGCGGGTGGGCCGATGGGCGGTCCAGCTCGCGCCGTAGCCGACCGTCTCGCCCTCCGCGATCTCCCGCAGCTGCAGGAGCGGGGCGGAGAGATGCGCGACCGGCTCGGCCTCGGCGAAGGGCAGGCCGCCGAAGAGGCCGACGCCGGGCCGCGTCAGGTCGAGATGGAAGGCGGGGCCGAGCAGGACGCCTCCCGTCGCGGCGAGCGAACGTCGCGCGCCCGGCGCGATCGGCCGCGCCAGCGCCGAGCGGCCGGCGAAGGCGCCCCGCTGGCGCCCGTTCATGGAATCGTCCGGATCGTCGGCGCAGGCGAGATGGCTCATCAGAAGCTGCACCCGCAGGCCCGGCGGCGGATCGCGGCGCAGCGCGTCGAGCTCGGCCGAGGTCAGCGCCATGCGGTTGATGCCGCTCTCGAGATGCAGGCCGCAGGCCTCGGCTTCGGGGTCCTCGCCGAAGGCCTCGAGCCAGGCGGAGATCTGCGGCAGCGAGACGAGGACGGGCGAGAGGCGACGCGCCTTCACGGTCGCCGCGTCGTCCAGCGAGAAGCCGTTGAGGACGTGGATGACCGGCGCCTCGCCGAGGATCTCGCGCAGCGCCGCGCCCTCCTCGGCCTGGGCGACGAAGAAGGTGCGGGCTCCGGCGGCGTGCAGCGCGCGGGCCGAGGGCGCGAGGCCGCAGCCGTAGGCGTCCGCCTTGACCACCGCCGCCGTCTCGGCCGTCGGGGCGCGCGCCGCAAGTGCCCGCCAGTTGCGCGCCAGCGCGCCGAGATCGACGACGAGTTCCGGGCGGGCGGGACCGGCGAGCGCGGGGACCTTGCGCCGGCGCGGCGCGCCCGGATCGGGCCGCACGATGTCGGCCGGCGCGGCGGGAGGAGGACGGTTCATGCGCGGGGGTTCCTGGCGGGGGGCGCCGCGCCGGCGCTTCCGGGCGACGGGGCGAGGACGGCTCCGCCGGCGCGGGCCGTCCGCGTCGCGCCGGCGGCGTGTCGCGTGCCGACGTGCACGAGCGGCGATTCGATCCGCCCCGCGGACGCCGCCGGCCGAGGGCGCCGCCCCTTGGCTCCCGCGAGGCGCGTCCGCCCGGGCTCCGGCGATCCGTCCGAGGCGGCGAAGGCCGCCCGGGCCGGGCGCCCCGGAGGCGCGTACCGCGCCGACGCCGCGCGCGAGCGGGGGGCGGACGCCCCCCCGAGCGCGCGGCAGCCCCCGCGAGGAGTGGGCGGCTCAGGCGAAACCGGGGGCGTCGGGCGGCGCGTCACGGTCGGACCGGGCGAGGTTGCCGAAACGGGTGAAGCTGCCCTCGAAGCTGAGCTTCACGGTGCCGATGGGGCCGTGGCGCTGCTTGCCGATGATCACCTCGGCGGTGCCGGCGACCTCGCTCATGATCTGCTGCCATTTCTCCATCGCCTCGGCGTCGGTTTCGGAGGGCTTCTCGCGCTCGCGGTAATACTCCTCGCGGAACACGAACAGCACCACGTCCGCGTCCTGCTCGATCGAGCCCGATTCGCGAAGGTCCGAAAGCTGCGGCCGCTTGTCCTCCCTCTGCTCGACCTGGCGCGAGAGCTGGGAGAGCGCGATGACGGGGATGTTGAGCTCCTTGGCGATGGCCTTGAGGCCCTGGGTGATCTCGGAGACCTCCTGCACCCGGTTCTCGCGCCCCTGCGCGCCGCCGCGCACCAGCTGGAGATAGTCGACCACCAGCGCGTCGAGGCCCTTCTGGCGCTTCAGGCGCCGCGCGCGCGCGGCGAGCTGGGCGATGGGCAGCGCCGCGGTGTCGTCGATGTAGAGCGGCATCTTCTCGAGGTCCTTGGCGGCGTCGAAGAAGCGGCGGAACTGGTCCTCCTCCATCTCGCCGCGGCGCACGAGATGCGAGGGCACGCGGCTCTGCTCCGCGAGGACGCGGGTGGCGAGCTGCTCGGCGCTCATCTCGAGCGAGAAGAAGCCGACGCGCCCGCCCTCCACCGCGCCGGTGACGCCGTCCGCCTTCTCGCCCTCGCGGAAGGCGCGGGCCACGTTGAAGGCGATGTTGGTGGCGAGGGAGGTCTTGCCCATCGAGGGGCGCCCCGCGAGGATGATCAGGTCCGAATTGTGCAACCCGCCCATCATCCGGTCGAGATCGTTCAGCCCGGTCGGGATGCCGGCGAGGCCGCCGCCGCGCATGTAGGCGGCGTTGGCGACGTCCACCGCCTCGATCGAGGCCGCGAGGAAGGACCGGAACCCCCCCTCCCGTCCCCCGGTCTCGGCCAGCGAGTAGAGCCTCTGTTCGGCCTCGGCGATCTGCTCCTTGGGATCGACGTCGGGATCGGCGCGGGAGGCGCGGGCGCGGATCTCGTCGCCGATGCCCATCAGCTCGCGGCGGATCGCGAGGTCGTGGATGGTGCGGGCGTAGTCCCGGGCCGAGTAGATCGAGATCGCCGCGCCGGCGAGGCGCGCGAGATACTTCGCCCCGCCGATCTCGGCGAGGCCGGCGTCGTCCTCGAGGAAGGCCTTGAGCGTGACCGCGGTGGCGAGCGCGTTGCGCTGGATGCGCCTCGCCGCGACCTCGAAGATGCGCGCGTGCACGGGGTCGTGGAAGTGCTCGGCCCGAAGAAAGCCGGAGACGCGGTCGTAGACCTCGTTGTTGACGAGGATGGCGCCGAGCAGCGCCTGCTCGGCCTCGATGTTCGAGGGGGCGGGGGACGCCTCCGGCGTCCCCGCGGTCGGGTCTCTCGGGGTCTCCGCGGGAACGGGGGCGCCGCCGTCGGCCATGAGTCGCGTCTCCTGTATCGGGCGCCGAGGCATAACCCGGAACGTCGTCGTCCCCATGCTGTGAACAGCGGGGAAAACCGACCGGTTCCGCGGTGCGGGCCCGCCGCCCGCTTTCGGCGCGCCGGGCCGTCCACTACGTATCATCGCGGAGGCGGGGGGTCGACGCCGCCCCGCCGCGACCGGAGCCTGATCGACGAGGAGACCGCCATGAGCCTGCGCATCAACGACGTGGCCCCCGACTTCGAGGCCGACACCACCGAAGGGCCGATCCGTTTCCACGACTGGATCGGCGACGGCTGGGCGATCCTGTTCAGCCATCCGAAGGACTTCACGCCGGTCTGCACCACCGAGCTCGGCGCGGTGGCGGGCGTCGCCGAGGAGTTCGAGAAGCGGAACTGCAAGCTGATCGGGATCAGCGTCGACCCGGTCGAGACGCATCACAAGTGGAAGTCCGACATCACGACGGCGACCGGGCATTCGGTGAGCTATCCGATGATCGGGGACCCCGACCTGAAGATCGCCAAGCTCTACGACATGCTGCCGGCGGAGGCCGGAGAGACCTCCGAGGGCCGCACGGCGGCCGACAACGCCACGGTGCGGATGGTGTTCGTGATCGGGCCCGACAAGAGGATCAAGATGACCATGGCCTATCCGATGACCACCGGCCGCAACTTCGACGAGCTGCTGCGGGTGCTGGATTCGCTGCAGCTGACCGCGAAGCACCAGCTGGCGACGCCGGCCAACTGGAAGCAGGGCGAGGACGTGATCGTGACCCCGGCGGTGAGCGACGAGGACGCCAAGGCGCGCTTCGGGGGCTACGAGGCGAAGCTGCCGTATCTGCGGGTGGTGAAGCAGCCGGGCGCCTGAGGCGTTCCGGCCCGGCGGGCGCGCTCCGCCGGGCCGGTCGCCCGGAC
>DATFKM010000220.1:0-2692 GCA_035268645.1 Paracoccaceae bacterium
GACACGAGGCAGGCCATGTACGATCACGCCGATCTCGCCGCGCTGCAGGCCGGTTCGCTCCGGATGCAGGACTGGATCCGCCGGCAGACCTATTCGCCCGAGAACGAGAAGCTGCTGCGCCGCTTCTCGGCCTGGGAGACGGCGGAGTTCATCCTCCGCCTGCCCCTCGCCGAACTGCGCGCCGCCCTCGCGGCGGATCCGGACCTTCCCCGTGGGGAAAGCGAGGCCGGCGGGCAGCCGCGCTTCTCGCTCGAGGAGATCGGGGTCCTGCGCGAGCGGCTGCACGGCCCGGAGCGCCCGCTCCTGCCGCACCGCCCCCGGGGCAAGCGCGCCCTTCGCGCCGCCGTCGCCAACTTCAAGGGGGGCGCCGGGAAGTCGACCGTCGCCCTGCACTTCGCGCATGCCGCCGCGCTCGCCGGCTACCGGGTGCTGCTGGTGGACTTCGACCCGCAGGCGACCCTCTCCCACGCCATGGGCCTGACCGAGGTCGAGGAGGACGCCACCGTCTGGGGGATCATGGCCCGCGACCTCGCGCTCGAGACCGAGCGCATGAACGCGGCCGCCGCCGGCGCCGCCTCCGGCACGCGGCCGGCGCGACGGGAGGTTCCGGAGGCGGTGCGGGAGATGGGGCTCGCCGGCCGCGCGCCGGAGGACTTCATCCGCCCCACCCCCTGGCCGACCGTCGACATGATCCCCTCCTGCGCCAACGCCGCCTTCGTGGAGTTCGCGACGGCGCAGTACCGCCACCTCAACCCCGAATGGTCGTTCTTCGCCGGCGTCTCGCGCTTCCTCGACGCCCTGCCCGACGACGCCTACGACCTGATGCTGTTCGACTGCCCGCCGGCCATCGGCTACCAGTCGATGAACGCGGTGTTCGCGGCGGACCTGCTCTACATCCCCTCGGGGCCCGGCTACTGGGAGTACGACTCCACCACCTCCTTCGTCGGCCAGCTGGCCGAGGCGCTGGAGGATCTGGCCGAGGGGCGCGAGGCCTTCCCCACGGGGAAGATCGCGCTCCCGAAGACCTTCCGCGACGTGCGCTTCCTGCTGACCCGCTACGAGCCCGGCAACGACCTGCACGCGGCGATGTTCGAGGCCTTCCGCAAGGTCTTCGGCGAGCGGCTCTGCGAGCATCCGATCGAGCACACCCGCGCGGTCGAGCAGTCCGGCCGCTTCCTCTGCTCGGTCTACGAGATGGACTACCGTGACATGACGCGGGACACGTGGAAGCGGGCGCGGCGCAGCTTCGACCGCGCCTGGGGCGAGTTCGCCGAGGCGATGCGGCGGAGCTGGGAGGCGATCCCCGAGACCGGCGCCGCCGGGCGCGGCGCGGAGGATGCGGCATGAGGCGGCGGCGCGGCTTCGACGTCGATCTGCCCGAGGCGCCGGAGGCCGCGCCCGACTTCCCCGCGGGGAAGGAGGCGGCCCCCCGGCGCGGCCCCATGGCCTCGGCGGTGCGCGAGACGGCCGAGAGCCTGCGCGCCCGGGCCGAGACCGAGGCCGCGATCCGGGCCGAGAACGACGCGCTGGCGCACGAGCTGGTGCGCCTGCGCGCGCTCGGCCTGACGGCGGAGCCGGTGCCGCTGGACCGGGTCGACGCCGCCAAGCTGATCCGCGACCGCAAGGTGGAGCCCGACCCGGACGTCGAGGACCTGAAGGAGTCGATCCGCGCCATCGGCCTCTCCAACCCGATCCGGGTGGAGCGGGCCGGCGAGCGCTACGAGCTGATCCAGGGCTGGCGGCGGCTGCACGCCTACCGCGCGCTGCTGGCCGAGACCGGGGACCCGGCCTTCGCGGCGATCCCCGCCGGCATCGTGGCGCCGGGCGACGACCTCGCGACCAGCTACCGGCGGATGGTGGACGAGAACCTGGTGCGCAAGGACCTCTCCTTCGCCGAGATGGCCGAGCTCGCCCGCGCCTTCGCCGCCGATCCGCAGACCGACTGCGATTTCGCCGAGGAGGCGGTGACGATCCTCTACGGCTCGGCCTCGCCCCAGAAGCGCAGCTACGTCCGCGCCTTCGCGCAGCTTCTGGAGGAGATCGGCCCGCATCTGGCGCATCCCGGGGCGATCCCGCGCAATCTCGGGCTCGAGGTGCGGCGGCGGCTGGCGGAGGAGGGCGGGCGCGAGGCGCTCCTCGCCGCGCTCGCCGCGCAGCCGCGGCGCTCGGAGGCGCAGGAGCTCTCGATCCTCCGCGGCTTCGCGGAAGGCGAGGGGCCGGACCCGGAGGCGGCGCCGAAGAGGCGGGGCAGGGGGCCCGCGCCCGCCCTCGACCTCTCGGTCGACCTGCCGGGCGGGCCGGCCCGCTGCCGCGTCGCGGGCGGGCGGGTGACGCTGCAGGGACCGGCGGCGCCGACCGACGACCCGGAGCGCCTGGCGCGCGCCGTCGCCGCCTTCTACGCGGCGCTGGAGGGGTAGGGGGTTTCCCCGCGGGGAAGGCGCCGAATCGGCTCCGGGGAGCATCGACGCCGCAAGAGGCCCCGGCGCGTCCATTCGAGGATCAAGAGTCGTCGGGTCGGGAGTCTGCAACTCCAGCATGAGCCGAAACGGCGCAGCTCAGGTTCCGGGCGCTCTCCGGGGCGGGACGGAACACGCGAAACGCCGTGAATCGTTGCCGATGCATCGCAAATCATGTATCATAATATGGCCAACGGGGGCGTGTGACGTCGCGTGAAGCCTGAGGACCGCTTGCA
>DATFKM010000221.1:0-10214 GCA_035268645.1 Paracoccaceae bacterium
TCTCGCCCGCCATGAGCCGCGCGGCGACGGCGGCGACGGGCGTGCCCACGGCCTTGGCGACGAAGGGCACGGTGCGGCTCGCGCGCGGGTTCACCTCGATCAGGTAGACGTCGGGGCCGTCGGGGCCGTCCTTCACGGCGAACTGCACGTTCATGAGACCGACGACGCCGAGCTCCAGCGCCAGCGCTTCGGTCTGTCGCTCCATCTCGGCGACGATCTCCGGGGCCAGCGAATAGGGCGGCAGCGAGCAGGCGCTGTCGCCGGAATGCACGCCCGCCTCCTCGATGTGCTCCATGATGCCGGCGACGTGCACCCGCGTCCCGTCGCAGAGCGCGTCGACGTCCACCTCCACCGCGCCGGCGAGGTAGCCGTCCACCAGCACCGGCGACGTGCCGGAGACCACCACCGCCTCGCGGATGTAGCGCTTCAGCCCCTCGTCGTCGCGCACGATCTCCATCGCCCGGCCGCCGAGGACGTAGGACGGGCGCAGCACCACCGGATAGCCGACCTCGTGCGCGATGCGCAGCGCCTGCTCGCCCGTGGTCGCGATGCCGTTCGGCGGCTGCTTCAGGTCCAGATCGTTCAGCAGGCGCTGGAAGCGCTCGCGGTCCTCCGCGAGGTCGATGGCGTCGGGCGTGGTGCCGAGGATCGGGATCCCGGCCGCCTCCAGCGCGCGCGCCAGCTTCAGCGGCGTCTGGCCGCCGAACTGCACGATGACGCCGGCGAGCGTGCCCGCCTCGCGCTCGGTCTGGAGGATCTCGAGCACCGCCTCCTCGGTCAGCGGCTCGAAATACAGACGGTCGGAGGTGTCGTAGTCGGTGCTCACCGTCTCCGGGTTGCAGTTGATCATGATGGTCTCGTAGCCCGCCTCGCCGAGCGCGAAGCAGGCGTGGCAGCAGCAGTAGTCGAACTCGATGCCCTGGCCGATGCGGTTCGGCCCGCCGCCGAGGATCGCGACCTTGGTGCGCTCGGTCGGGCGCGCCTCGCACTCGACCCAGCCCATCGCGTCGGCCTCGTAGGTCGAATACATGTAGGGGGTCTGCGCCTCGAACTCCGCCGCGCAGGTGTCGATCCGCTTGAACACGGGTCGCACGCCCATCGCCTGGCGGATCCGCCGGACGCCGTCCTCGGAGAGGTTGGCGAGCCTGCCGAGCCGCGCGTCCGAGAAGCCCATCGCCTTCAGCCTGCGCATCCCGGCGGCGGCCTGCGGCAGCCCCTCGGCGATCAGTCCGGCCTCGGCCGCGACGATCCCCTCGATGCGCTCCAGGAACCAGCGGTCGAAGCCCGTCGCCGCGGCGATCTCCTCCACCGACAGCCCCTCGCGCATCGCCTGCGCGGCGAGGCGGAGGCGGTCCGGCGTCTGCCGGCTCAGCGCGGCGACCACGGCGCGCCGTCGATCCGCCTCCGGCAGGTCGTCGCCGGCGCCCGGGATCTCGATCTCGTCGAAACCGCTCAGCCCGGTCTCGAGCGAACAGAGCGCCTTCTGCACGCTCTCCTCGAAGCTGCGCCCGATCGCCATCGCCTCGCCGACCGACTTCATCGCGGTGGTGAGCTCCGGCACCGAGCCGGGGAACTTCTCGAAGGCGAAGCGCGGGATCTTGGTGACCACGTAGTCGATGCTCGGCTCGAAGCTCGCCGGCGTCACCTTGGTGATGTCGTTGTCCAGTTCGTCCAGCGTGTAGCCGACGGCGAGCTTCGCCGCGATCTTCGCGATCGGAAAGCCGGTCGCCTTCGAGGCCAGCGCCGAGGATCTGCTGACGCGGGGGTTCATCTCGATCACCACGATCCGCCCGGTCTCCGGCTGGATCGCGAACTGCACGTTGGAGCCGCCGGTCTCCACCCCGATCTCGCGCAGGACGGCGAGCGAGGCGTTGCGGAGCATCTGGTACTCCCGGTCGGTCAGCGTCAGCGCCGGGGCGACGGTGATCGAATCGCCCGTGTGCACGCCCATCGCGTCCACGTTCTCGATCGAGCAGACGATGATGGCGTTGTCCGCCTTGTCGCGGACCACCTCCATCTCGAACTCCTTCCAGCCCAGAAGGCTCTCGTCGATCAGGATCTGGCTGACGGGCGAGGCGTCGAGGCCCGAGCGGCAGATCCGCTCGTAGTCCTCGCGGTTGTAGGCGACGCCGCCGCCGGTGCCGCCGAGGGTGTAGGCGGGCCGGATGATCGCCGGCAGGCCGACGGTCGGCAGGGCGGCCATCGCCTCGTCGAGGCTCTCGGCGATCACCGCAGCGGGGTTCTCGAGCCCGATGCGGTCCATCGCCTCGCGGAAGAGGCGGCGGTCCTCGGCCATCTCGATGGCTTCGCGCTTGGCGCCGATCAGCTCCACGCCGAACCGCTCCAGCACCCCCATGTCCGCGAGCCTGAGCGCGCAGTTCAGCGCCGTCTGCCCGCCCATCGTCGGCAGGAGCGCGTCGGGGCGCTCCTTCTCGATGATCTTCGCCACGATCTCCGGCGTGATCGGCTCGACATAGGTGGCGTCGGCCATCTCCGGATCGGTCATGATGGTGGCGGGGTTCGAGTTGACGAGGACCACGCGGTAGCCCTCCTCCCGCAGCGCCTTGCAGGCCTGGGCGCCGGAATAGTCGAACTCGCAGGCCTGGCCGATGACGATGGGGCCGGCGCCGATGATCATGATCGAGGAGATGTCGTCGCGCTTGGGCATGCTCGCTCCGGGTCGCGCCGCGGGCTCGGGGCCGCGGGGAGGTCGGGCCTCCGGGGGGAGAGGATCGCGCGGCCTTATGGCGCGCGCGCCCGCGCGGCGCAATCCGGGGTCACGCCCGCGGCAGGCCCAGCGCGATCAGCCGCTCGTTCATCCCGTTCTCTTCGCCCAGGCGGAACACCCGCTCGATGTAAGGGAACCCGAACGCCGCACGGTAGGCCGCGAAAGTCATGCCCGGCGCGCGCTTCAACGCCTCCGCGATGCCGCGCCGCGCCGCGTCGTCGTCGCCCGCCGCGGCCTCGGCCGTCGCCGCCATCAGATGAACGTACCAGGGCGCGCCGGGATGCCTCGCCGCCGTCCGGGCCGAGGCGGCGAAGTCGGGATCGCGATGATCCATGCGACCGATCAGCCAGCCTATCGTCACCACGTTCTGGAACGCATGCGCCGTCGGGTCCCTCGGGCTCAGCGCCAGCGCGGCGTTCGCCTCCGCGACCATCCGCTCCCAATCGGGCGTTCGGAACGCCATCTGCGCCAATCCGGCGCAATAGCGGCAGTAGGCGCTGTTGGGGTTCAGCATCAGGGCCGCGGCGATCGAGGCTTCGGACTCGGCCTCCCGCCCGGACATGGCGAGCGCGACCCCGAGCATGGCGTGCGCCGTCTCCAGCCGGTCGTCGGCGGCGAGGGCCTCCCGCGCCCGGCGTTCGCTCTGCGCCAACGCCCCGGTCTCGCCCCACGCGACGGCGCGGATGAACCAGAGGCGCGCCAGCATCGCCAGGGGCAGCGCGAAGCCGGCGTCGGCCTCCGCGGAGGCGGTCAGAAGGCGCTCGGCCTCGGACAGGCTCTCCCGCGAGTAGTCGGAGAGCGCCGACCAGCCGCGCTGACAGAGTTCCCAGGCCGTCAGGCTCTCCGTCGGCCGCGCCCGCGCCAGCCGCCGCTCATGGGCGCCGAGTTCGGGCTCGACCGCCGAGACGATGGCCTCCGTCATCTCGTCCTGCAGCGCGAAGAGGTCGTCCAGCTTCCGGTCCCAGCGCTCGGCCCAGACATGGGCGCCCGTCGCCGCCTCGATCAGCTGCGCCGTCACGCGCAGCCGGTCCCCGCCCCGCCTGACCGAGCCCTCGACGACGTAGCGCGCGCCCAGCTCCTCCCCGACCTTGCGCACGTCGAAGCCGCCCGCCTTGTAGGCGAAGGTGGAGTTCCGGGCGATCACCATGAGCGAGCGGAAGCGCGAGAGCTCCGTGATCACGTCCTCCACGATCCCGTCGGCGAGGAACTCCTGGTCCGGATCGGCGCTCATGTTCTGGAACGGCAGCACCGCGATCGAGGGCCGCTCGGCCCGCCGCGCCGCGGGCTTCGGCGGGGCGGCGCCCTCGACCTCCACGCGCCAGACCTCGACCGGCTCGGGCAGGTTCTTCACCGATTGCGGGCCGAGCGGAGTCATCTCCGCGTCGATCCGTCCGCGCGCCGCCTCGAACACGCCCCGCCCGATGCAGATGCCGCCCTCGGGCGCCAGGCTCTCCAGCCGCGCCGCGACGTTCACCGCGTCGCCGAGCACGTCGTCGCCGTCGATCACCACGTCGCCGAGATTGATGCCGACGCGGAACCGCAGCCGCGTCGTCTCGGGCCCGCCCGCCTCGCGCGCCGGGATCTCCCGCTGCACGCGCAGCGCCGCGCGGACCGCGGCGACGGGCGAGGCGAACTCCACCAGCAGGCCGTCGCCCATGGTCTTGACGATCCGCCCGCCCGCCTCGGCCAGCGCCGGGTCGATCACCGCCGCCCGCGCCGCGCGCAGCCGGCGGATCACGCCCTCCTCGTCCGCCGCCATCAGGCGCGAGTAGCCCGCGAGGTCCGCGGCGAGGATCACGGTCAGGCGGCGGTCCATCATGGTCTCCCGGCCGCGGCGACGGCTGCGGACAGTATCGCCGGCGGCGCCCCGGCGGCAACCGCCCGGCCGAGGGGCGCTGTTCCAACGGCCGCGCCGAACGGATAGCATCGGCGCTTGCCTCCGGTCCGCCTCCCGCGGTTCCGGGGACGGATTCCGTTACGGAAGGGGGGGCCTATGGCGTCGGTGGGCGAGACCGAGTTCCTGGACACCGCGGCCGTGTTCCTCGGCGCCGCGGTGGTCGCCGTGCCGATCTTCAAGCGTCTCGGCCTCGGCTCGGTGATCGGCTATCTCGCGGCCGGCGCCGCCATCGGCCCCTTCGGCCTGCGCCTGGTGCCGGAGGTCGAGACGGTGGTCGGCATCGCCGAGTTCGGCGTGGTGCTCCTGCTGTTCGTCATCGGGCTGGAGCTGCGGCCCGCCCGGCTCTGGCGTCTGCGCATGGAGATCTTCGGCCTCGGCCTCCTGCAGGTGGCGGTCACGGCGGCGACGCTCTACGCCATCCTCCACGTCTTCGGCTTCGGCGGCGCGCCGGGCGTGATCACGGCCTTCGCGCTCGCGCTCTCCTCCACCGCCTTCGGGGTGCAGATCCTGCGCGAGAAGGGAGACATGGGCTCCCCCTACGGCACGCGCGCCTTCTCGATCCTGCTGTTCCAGGACATCGCCATCGTGCCGCTGCTGGCGCTGGTCGCGTTCCTCTCGCCCGGCGCGGCGGGCGAGGCGCTGGACTGGACCGCGGCCGCCGCCGCGCTCGGGGCCGTCGCCGCGCTGGTCGCGGTCGGGCGCTTCGGGCTCAGGCCGCTCTTCGTGCTGGTGGCGCGCTCGAAGGCGGACGAGGTGTTCACCGCCTCCGCCCTGCTGGTGGTCGTCGGCTCGGCCCTCCTGATGCACGCCGTCGGGCTCTCCATGGCGATGGGCGCCTTCATCGCCGGCGTGCTGCTGGCCGAGACCGAGTTCCGCCACCAGCTCGAGACCGACATCGAGCCGTTCCGCGGGCTGCTTCTCGGCCTCTTCTTCATGTCCTTCGGCATGACCGTGAACTGGAACCTCGTCGCCGACGAGATCCTGCTGGTGATCGGCGGCGCCCTCGGCCTCTTCGCGCTGAAGGCGGCGATCCTCGCCGGCCTCGCCCGGGCGATGGGCTCCGGGGCCTCGGACGCGCTGCGCATCGGCGCGACGCTCGGCCAGGGGGGCGAATTCGGCTTCGTGGTCTTCGCCGCGGCCGCCGGGACCGGCCTCCTCGGGGCGGAGGCGCGCTCGATCCTCTCGGCCATCGTCACCATCTCGATGCTCGCCACGCCCTTCGCGATCCGCGCCGCCGAGCGCGCCATGCCGAAGGCGAAGGAGGACGGCGACGAGGACCTCCAGCACCTCAAGGGCGCCAGGCACTCGCCGAAGTCGCGCATCATCGTCGCCGGCTTCGGCCGCGTCGGGCAGGTGGTGGCGCGGGTGATGCGCCTGCGCGGCTACGACGTGACGCTGATCGACAACGCGCCGCGCCGGATCCGCATGGCCGCCACCTTCGGCAACCAGGTCTATTACGGCGACGCCACCCGCCTCGACGTCCTGCGCTCGGCCGGGGCGGAGAGCACGGACCTCGTGTTCCTCTGCATCGACGACCGCGACGGCGCCCGCGAGGCGGTGGAGCGCATCCGGGAGCGCTTCCCGAACACGACGATCTTCGCCGACACCTACGACCGCTTCTCGGAATGGGAGCTGCGCGAGGCCGGCGCCCACGACGTGGTGCGCGAGACCTTCGAGAGCGCCATCGAGCTCGCCCGCCGGGGCCTCCGCCATCTCGGCGACGGCGACGCGGCAGAGGAGCTGATCGAGGAGTTCCGCCGCCGCGACGCCGAGCTCGCGCGGCTGCAGAACGAGTACGGCGCCCATGCCGGGCTGGAGAAGCTGCGCGAGAAGTACTCGCTCGAGGCGCCGGGCTGACCGCGGCCCGCGCCGCGCCCGACGATCGCGATGGGCCGCGATCGTCGGGCGAGGTCGTCAGTGCGACATCAGGACCGGCGTCTCGGCCCGCTCCAGGATCGTGCGGGTCACGCCGCCGATCAGGTCCTCGGCGAGCTTGCGGTGCTCGTAGGCGCCCATCACCAGAAGCCCCGCGCCCTTCTCGCGCACCGTCTCCAGGAGCGCCTCCGCGACGCCGCCGGCCGGGCGCGGGACGTGGCGCCAGTCGGTGTGGACGCCGTGCCGCGCCAGGTGCGCGACCACGTCCAGCCCCTCGCGCCGGCGCGTCTCCTCGTCGGGCCCGGCGGAGAACACGGTGACGTGGCTCTTGGTCTCCAGCAGGTCCATCGCGTCCGCCATCGCGCGCGCCGCCGTGCGGCCCCCGTCCCAGGCGAGGACGGCGCGCTCCATCAGGCGATCGGTGCGGTAGCCCGTCGGCACGATCAGCACCGGCCGGCCGGAGCGCAGCGCCACCACGTCGGGATGCGGCGTGAGATGGGCGGTGTCGTCGTCGCCCTCGTAGGCGCCCATCACCACGATGTCGTAGACGCGCGCGGCCTCCATCAGGCTCTCGTCCGCGTCGCCGCCCAGATCCATCCAGTGCACCTTGCCCGGGCGCTCCTTCTCCAGCGCGCGCGTCGCCTCGCGCCAGGCGCCGGCGATCTCCGCCCGCCGCTCGGCCTCCTGCTCGCGGATCGAGCGCATCAGCTCCGGCGTGACCCAGGGGCCGAGCGCGGCGCTGATCCGGCTCGGCCCCCAGCTCAGGAGGCCCGTCAGATGCGCCCCGTACTTGCGCGCCATCAGCATGGCCACGCCGAGCGCGGCGTCGGCGCCGGGCAGCGCGTTGTAGGAGACGAGGATGTTCTTGACGGTCATGCGGCGTGGCTCCCTGGACGAGGTTTCGGGCGGACCGTGGCGCGCGGTCGGCGCCCCCGCCTTGATCCATGTCAGCGGGCGGCCCCGGGGCGGCGCGCTTGACTCGCGGCGGCCGGGGCGGCAAAGCCCCGGCAAGCCGTCCGTTGGGGCGGCGGTTGATGGCGTCCGCGGCCCGCGAAAGCGGGACCCTGTCGCCCTTCCGGATCGGAGGGGAGAGGAGGTCGCCGGAAATTCGGACCAGGGAAGGAGACCGGCCGTGACCAAGCGCACCGCCGCGAAATACAAGATCGATCGCCGCATGGGCCAGAACATCTGGGGGCGCCCGAAGTCCCCGGTGAACCGGCGCGAATACGGCCCCGGCCAGCACGGTCAGCGCCGCAAGGGCAAGCTCTCGGACTTCGGCGTCCAGCTGAAGGCCAAGCAGAAGCTCAAGGGCTATTACGGCGACCTGACCGAGAAGCAGTTCCGCCGCATCTACGCCGAGGCCGAGCGCCTGCGCGGCGACACCGGCGAGATGCTGATCGGCCTGCTGGAGCGCCGGCTCGACGCCGTCGTCTACCGCGCCAAGTTCGTCCCGACGGTGTTCGCCGCCCGTCAGTTCGTGAACCACGGTCACGTCCAGGTGAACGGCAAGCGCGTCAACATCCCCTCCTACCGCGTGAAGGAGGGCGACGTGATCTCCGTCAAGGAGAAGTCGCGCCAGCTCGAGCTCGTGATGTCCGGCGTCGAGAGCGCGGAGCGCGACACGCCCGACTATCTCGAGGTCGACCACAACAAGATGACGGCCACCTTCGTGCGCGTCCCCTCGCTCGGCGACGTGCCGTATCCGGTGCAGATGGAACCGAACCTCGTCGTCGAGTTCTACGCCCAGAACTGATCCGCGCGCCCCGCCGCACGACCATCCAAGGGCCGCCCTTCTCCGGGGCGGCCCGTCTTCGTTCCGCGGGACCGTCTCGCGGCGCCGGCCTTTCCGCCGGGCGGGATCGCACCGGCGCGGCCCTGGCTCGCCGCCGGGCCGCATCCGATCCAAGGGAGCCTCGGCCGATGAACCGCCTCCGCCGCGCTTTCCTCGCCGCCCTGCTGTGTCTCGCCTCGCCGCCCGCCGTCGCCTCGGAGGAGGCCGCCCTGGCCGCCCTCCAGCGCCCCGGCGCGGTCGCGCTGATGCGCCACGCCCTCGCGCCGGGCGGCGGCGATCCGGCGGGTTTCGAACTCGGCGACTGCACGACCCAGCGCAACCTCTCCGAGCGCGGCCGCGAGCAGGCCCGCCGCATCGGGAAGGCGCTGCGCGCCCGCGGCGTCGGCTTCGACCGCGTGCTGACCTCCGAATGGTGCCGCTGCCGGGAGACGGCGGAACTCCTGGCGCTCGGCACGCCCGAGCCGCTCTCCGCCCTCAACTCCTTCTTCGGCCGCCACGCGGAGCGCGACGCGCGCACCGAGGCGACCCGCGCCTTCATCGCCGACCAGCCGCCCGAGGCGCGGCTGCTCCTCGTCACGCACCAGGTCAACATCTCCGCCCTCGTCGGCGAGGGCACGCGCTCCGGCGAGATCGTGGTGGCGACCCGCGACGATGACGGGGCGCTGATCCCGGTGGGCTCGATCCGCATCGATCCCTGATCGGCGCTTGCCGCCGGCGCCGTCCGACGCCAACCATCGTCGCGGCCCCAGTCACGGAGACCCGCCCCATGCGCAGCCTGCTCCTCGCCTCCACCGCCCTCGCGGCCCTCGCCGGCCCCGCCGCCGCCGAGTTCGCCCTGACCATCCTGCACGTCAACGACCTGCACAGCCGGCTCGAGCCGATCTCGAAGTACGACGGCACCTGTTCGGCGGAGGACGACGCGGCCGGCGAGTGCTTCGGCGGCGTCGCCCGCCTCAAGACGATCGTGGAGGCGCGCAGGGCCGCGGCGGAGGCCGAGGGCCGCGCCGCCCTCCTCCTCGACGCCGGCGACCAGTTCCAGGGCTCGCTGATGTACACGACCTACAAGGGCGCGGCCGAGGCGGAGTTCATGGAGGCGATCGGCTTCGACGCCATGGCCGTCGGCAACCACGAGTTCGACGACGGGCCGGAGGGCCTCGCCGGCTTCCTCGACGCGGTGAGCTTCCCGGTGATCTCCGGCAACCTCGACGTCTCGGCCTCGGCTCCGCTCGCCGGCAAGATCGCGCCGCATGTGGTGCTGGAGGTCGGGGGCGAGCGGGTCGGGATCGTCTCCGCGCTCGCCACGGACACGGTCGAGACCTCCTCGCCCGGCCCCGACGTCGTCTTTACGGACGAGATCGAGAGCCTGACCGCCGCCGTCGCCGCGCTGGAGGCCGACGGCGTGAACAAGATCGTGGCGCTCACCCATGTCGGTCTGCCCAAGGACATCCGCATCGCGGAGGCCGTGCCCGGCCTCGACGTGATCGTCGGCGGGCATTCGCACACCTGGCTCAGCGCCTCGGACCCCGACGCGGCCGGCGTCTATCCCACCGTGGTCGACGGGCCGGACGGGACGCCGACGCCGATCGTGCAGGCCTACGCCTACGGCAAGTTCCTCGGCGAGCTGCACGTCGTCTTCGACGACGCCGGCGAGGTCGTCTCGTTCGAGGGCGACACGCGGCTGATCGACGCCTCGGTCGAGAAGGACGCCGAGGTCGCCGCGCGGGTGGCCGAGCTCGCCGGGCCGATCGAGGAGCTGAAGAGCACCGTCGTCGCGGAGACCGAGGCGCCCATCGACGGCGACCGCGCCGAGTGCCGCGCCGGGGAGTGCGAGATGGGCGTGCTCGTCGCCGACGCCATGCTGGCGCGCACCCGGGACCAGGGCGTCGCGATCGCCATCCAGAACGGAGGCGGCCTGCGCGCCT
>DATFKM010000222.1:0-2482 GCA_035268645.1 Paracoccaceae bacterium
CCAGCGGGATCCCGATTTCGCCCTCGGCGACCTCGGCGTCGGGGATCTTCGAGCGCGGCGGCTCGCGCGAGGACGCCGCCGATTGCTTCGCGACCCCCATCGCCACGCTCGAAGGCGTCTACCGCCGCCACCCCCCGGCATACCAGGGGCGCGCCGCCGAGATCATGCAGGGCGGCGAATCCGGGTGATATCCGGGTGGCGCGATTGTCGGATCGGGGCTAAGTGCTGGTGCCGCAGGGGAGGATTGAACTCCCGACCTCACCCTTACCAAGGGTGCGCTCTACCACTGAGCTACTGCGGCCCGCGGGCGGCTCTCTAGCCCCGATCGCCGCGCCGGCGCAAGCGGGAAATCCGGACCGGAGGGGACCATGAAAGGCAAGGGCGACGAGAACGACCGCGAAGCGCGGCTGGCCGAGGCGCTGCGCGCCAATCTGCGCCGACGCAAGGCGCAGACGCGCAGACGCGAGGTCGACGTCGAGCCCGATCGCCGCGCGCTCGACGACGAAGCGTCCGCCCCGCCCTCCGGGCGCCGTTGAACCGCCCCGCCCGGCGGGATAGGGCGAAGGCCGCATCGGGCGGGAGGACGAGATGGACCGGATCGCGGTGACGGGCGGCGTGCCGCTTCGGGGCGAGATCGAGGTGAGCGGGGCCAAGAACGCCTGCCTCGCGCTGATGCCGGCGGCGCTGCTCACCGACGCTCCTCTGACGCTGACCAACGCCCCGCGCCTCGCGGACATCCGAACCATGACGGCGCTGCTGACCTCGCTCGGCTGCGAAGTGGCCTCGCTGCAGGACGGTCGCGTCCTCGCCATCGGGGCCGAGCGTCTGACCACGCTGCGGGCCGACTACGACATCGTGCGCAAGATGCGCGCCTCGATCCTGGTGCTCGGCCCCCTGCTGGCCCGCGCCGGCAAGGCCGAGGTCTCGCTGCCCGGCGGCTGCGCCATCGGGGCCCGGCCGGTGGATCTGCACCTGATGGCGCTCGAGCGGCTCGGCGCGCGGCTCGAGCTCCGCGACGGCTACGTGCACGCCGAGGCGCCGGGCGGACTGACCGGTGCGGTCGTGTCGTTCCCCAAGGTCTCGGTCGGCGCGACGGAGAACCTGATGATGGCCGCCACGCTCGCCAAGGGCACGACGGTGCTGCGCAACGCGGCGCAGGAACCCGAGATCGTCGACCTCGCCCGCTGCCTCCGCGCCATGGGCGCGCGGATCGCCGGCGACGGCACGCCGGAGATCGAGATCGAGGGCGTCGACGCTCTCGGCGGCGCCACGCACCGGGTGGTCGCCGACCGCATCGAACTCGGCACCTACATGATCGCCCCCGCCATCGCCGGCGGCTCGGTGGAGCTGATCGGCGCCGGGCGCGACCTCGTGGGCGCCCTCTGGGAGCGGCTGGAGGAGGCAGGCCTCGACCTCTCGGAGACGCCGCGAGGCCTCCGCGTCGCCCGCGCCGATGCGGCGCTGCGTCCGCTGCACGTCGTGACCGAGCCCTATCCCGGCTTTCCGACCGACCTTCAGGCTCAGCTGATGGCCCTCATGACGCTCGCCGAGGGCGAAAGCCTGCTCGAGGAGCGCATCTTCGAGAACCGCTTCATGCACGCGCCCGAGCTGATCCGCATGGGCGCCGACATCGACGTGCGCGGCGGCGCCGCCCATGTGCGCGGCGTCGAACGCCTGAAGGGCGCCCCGGTGATGGCCACCGACCTGCGCGCGTCGGTCTCGCTGATCCTCGCCGGGCTCGCGGCGGAGGGGGAGACCGTGGTCTCCCGCGTCTATCATCTCGATCGGGGCTACGAGCGGCTCGAGGCGAAGCTCACCGCCTGCGGGGCGCGCGTCGAGCGCCTCGCGGACTGAGCCCGCCGGGCCCGTGGCTTGCGCCGGGGCCGCGCGGACCGGTAAGATGACCTGACGTGGACCGAAAGGGGCCGAAATGACCCGACCGTTGCGCGCTCCGGCGCGACCCAGCGAGGCCGCGGCCCGCGCTCCGAAGGCCGATCCGCCGGCCCGTCTGCGCGACGTGCGCACGCCGGATCCCTCTCCTCTCGGCTTTCTCGTCAACGACGTGGCGCGGCTGTTGCGGACCGGGTTCGCCTCGCGCGTCTCGGACGCCGGTCTCGGCCTCACCGGCGGCGAGGCCCGGGCGCTGATGCACGCCGTCAACGCCGCGGGCTCCCGCCAGACCGAGATCGCCGAACGCATGGGCGTCGAGCCGATGACCCTGTGCGGCTACGTCGACAAGCTCGAGGGCCGCGGCCTCGTCGAGCGTCAGCCGCATCCGGAGGATCGCCGCGCCAAGCGCATCGTTCCGACCGAAGAGGCGGGCGACGCCCTCGGCGCCATCATGCCGCTCGCGCACGACGTGGTCGATCATGCGCTGGAGGGCCTGCCTGCCTCCGACGTCGAGGCGCTCCGCCGCGCTCTCGAGCACATGCGCGCGCGCCTCACCGCCAAGGACTGATCGTCTCCGTCCGGCGCCGTACGC
>DATFKM010000223.1:0-2690 GCA_035268645.1 Paracoccaceae bacterium
GATGATGCAGTATGAGTACGTCCCGGCGAAGGCGGCGTCTTTCGACCACCTGACGGCGGAATGCGCTTCATCGCCGTGCGGGCCCGTCTCGACATCCGGCATGGCGCCCCGCGGGCCCTGCGCCGCCGCCGCTCCGCGCTCTCATGCGAGAGCGCGGACCACGACCCTTCCCGTCGCCGGCACGTCGATCTCGAAATGCCCGCCCTGCACGACGTCCCGCACCTCGCGCGGGCGGAAGCAGACCCAGTTCTCGTGGCCCGGGCGGCGGACGCTCTCGTAGCGGATGCCGGCCAGGCCCAGAGCCGGCCCCTCGTCCCGGACGCGGCGACCGAAAGCCTGAGGCGCCGCCCAGCTCGCCTCGTCGGGATCGTGGAACTCCGGGCGCCGACCGAAGACGTCGACGTAGCGCCCGCCGAGTCTCGCGCCGTACTCCCGCCAGGCCCCCGTCAGCCGGGAGAGCGCGCTCAGGGCGATCTCCTTGCGAAGCCCGTCGGCGATCTCGAGCACGGCCGTCGTCCGCTCCGTGGAGGCGTACCAGGCGCCGAGCTCGGGACCCGCGAAGCGCGTGCCCGTCGGGGAGCCGTGGAGGAAGGCGGCCATCACGACGCTCGCGTTCGGCCGCCCCCAGACCCAGTCCGAGGGATCGAGGCGCAGGAGACGCGGCGCGGCGAGGCGGTCGTTGGTCCAGCCCTCGAGCTCGAAGACGGCCTCGAGGTCCTCCGGCTCGGCGACGGTCTCGAACGCTCCGACCGGGGGGAATCGCGACGGCACGAGGCGCACCGTCCGCGCCGGCGCCGAGACCGCCGCATGGTCCGAAAGGTCGCTCACGCGAAGACGACGTCCGCTTCCGTGACCGGCTCGAAGCCTCCTTCCGGCGCTCCGTGGCCGACCTCGCCGCCGCGCCAGGCGTCGAGGTATCGGCGCACGGTGAGGATTCCGTCGAGGGCGCCTTCGGTGATGAAGGTCATCGGCGCCGCGCCGTTGAATACCGTCCCGCGATGCGCGCCCCGGAGCCAGGTCAGCGCCCGGGTCCCGTCCTCGAAGAGGATCGCGAGGGCCTTCCGGACCCCGAGCACGCCCGAGAGGCGCAGCAGGGTGTCGAGCGGCAGCGTCACCGGCTCGCGGGCCTGCGCCTTGCGCATCCACTGATGATAGGTCGAGCGGCCCGGCTCGCCGAGGACGGCGATGCGCTCGCGCTCGCTCAGGTCCCAGGCGTCGGCGATCCTTCGGAACGTCCGCAGCGCCGGTCCGCCGAGGCGGGCGCGGTCCTCTCGCGTGATCGCCTTGAACCGGACTTCCGTCTCCGGCGCCGCGGCGTGGGGGAACTTCGCGATCCGCATGTCCGTCTCCTTGTACATATATGGACATGGCGGCTTGAACCGGACAAGACAAGTCGAAGGGAAGACGGGAGCCGCATGCACCGACGAATTCGAGGCTCGAAGCGCCTGCCGTGACCCGCTCGCCGGACGGGTCACGGGCGAACCGCACGCGGGACGGAGCGGAGCGCGAGCCGGCGATCCCAAACCGCAGCCGTCGTCCCCGCCGATCCGCGGTCGGCCTTCCGTCCGGCTGGGAGGGACCGTCGACGCCGAGCGCGGATCGCCGAGCCCCCGACTTTCATCCATCCGGCGCCGGAGTCCGTCGATCATTGCAGCGAACCCGAACCTTGGACCGCCCGTTTCCGGAAATCCCGGACTTCGTCACGATGGCTGACCGGCTGCTCGGCTTTCGCCTGGGTCGCGCGCTTTCCACGGTCGGCTTCGGTCATCGGATCGCCTCCTCAGCCCATCGTGATTCATCGGGTTTCTCCTCGATGGAGGATCGGCGTCGCGCAGGCCGGCCCTTGCGTTCGGAACGGCGAGCCGCCAGCCTAAGGTTCGCCTCGGGGAGCTCCGTCGAGCTGAGATGCGCGAGCCGCGCAGACCCGTCGAACCTGAACCGGATCATGCCGGCGGAGGGAAGGCTCGGGAGCGTCGCCGACGACGCGTCGCCGCCCCCTCCGCCGCGACAGGAGGGATTCCGAATGACCCGCGCCATCGTCTCCGCCGCCGCGCTCGCCGCGGCGCTCGCCGCACCGGCCCTGGCGCAGGACCGGCCCGTGCTCACCGTCTACACCTATGACAGCTTCGTCTCGGACTGGGGCCCGGGCCCGATCGTCGAGGAGCGTTTCGAGGCCGTCTGCGACTGCGACCTCGACCTGGTCGGCGCGGGCGACGGCGCCGCGCTGCTCGGCCGCCTCCGGCTCGAGGGCGACGACACCGAGGCCGACGTGGTCCTCGGCCTCGACACCAACCTGATGGCCGAGGCGAAGGAGACCGGCCTCTTCGCCCCGCACGGCGCCGGCGCCGTCGAGACCGACGTGCCCGGCGGCTGGGACGACGACGTGTTCCTGCCCTACGACTGGGGCTGGTTCGCCTTCGTGCACGACACCGCGCGCCTCGCCGAGGCGCCGGGGAGCTTCGAGGCGCTGCGCGACGCGGATCTGAGCCTCGTGATCCAGGACCCGCGCAGCTCGACCCCGGGGCTCGGCCTCGCGCTCTGGATCCATGCCCTCTACGGCGAGGACGCGCCCGCCGTCTGGGCCGACCTCGCGCCGAAGATCGTCACCGTCACCAAGGGCTGGTCCGAGGCCTACGGCCTGTTCCTCGAGGGCGAGGCGGACATGGTCCTCTCCTACACCACCTCGCCCG
>DATFKM010000224.1:0-2528 GCA_035268645.1 Paracoccaceae bacterium
GGTGGGAAGCCGCGCCGCAGAGGTGAAGGCGGCGATCGAGGCCGCCCGCGCGCGCCCCGACCGCGCCCGCATCGCTCTGCGGCGGGACGCCGACCGGATCGAGATCCGCGTCTCCGCCGCCGACGAGGGCCCGGCGCCCGCTGGCGTGCTCTGGTTCGTGACCTACCGCTCCCCGCCGCCCGTGCGCGTCGAACGGGGAGAGAACGCGGGGCATGCGCTCCAATATCGCAACGTCGTCGAGAACTGGATGAAGATGGGACGCTGGGACGGGCACGCCGCCGCGGTCTACCGTGCGCCCGCACCGTCCGAAACCTCTGGCGTGGCGGTGATCCTGCAGGAGGGGCCGGTCGGGCCCGTGATCGCCGCGGCCAAGATCGACCCCTGACGCCGCGATTCTGCGCTTCGGCGCCGATGGCGCGTCTCAGCCGCTTCGGGCCGCCCGGATCCCCGCTCCGCGCGGCCGCAACCGCCAGCGCCGATGCAGCCAGAACCACTGGCCGGGATCCTCACGGATCCAGTCCGAGATCACGTCGTTCGCCGCCGCCGTCATCGCGATCGGATCGCCGGACGGAATCTCGGGTTCGAAGCGCACGCCGAATCGCCGGCCGTCCTCCAGCCGCCGCGCCCGCGCCGGCACCAGGGCGGCTCCGAAGCGGACCGCGAGCTCGGCCGCCGCGGTCGCCGTCTCCGCCTCGCGCCCGACGAAGGGAAGCAGCGGCGCGCCGGTCTGGCGCTGATCGATCAGGATCAGCGCCACGCCGCCGCGCCCCACATGGCGCAGCAGCGCGCGTGTTCCCTTGCGTCCCTTGTGCAGCACCGGCTCGCCCGCGCAGCGGACAAGGCCCTTCGCCAGCGCGTCGAAACGCGGATTGTTGAAGGCCCGATAGATCAGCGCGCAGTCCCGCCCGTGCCGCCGGACCGCGAGGCGCACCGCCTCCCAGTTGCCGTGGTGGGCCGAGACCAGCACGACCCCCCGACCCGCCGCCAGCGCGGCGGTGAGCGAGGCGTCGTCCTCCACCTCGATCCGCGTCGGATCCGCCGCGATCTCGCCCAGACGCATGTACTCGGCGATGACCCGTCCGAAGTGATCTCCGACAGCCTGCGCCAGCGCCCCGGCCTCGAGATCGCCGGCCGCCGGGCCGAGCCCCGCGAGATTGTCCTCGATGCGGCGGCGCAGCGGCGGGATCCGAGGCAGGACGGCCCCGCCGACCGCGCCGGCGACGCGCACGAGGCGATCCGTGGACAGTGGCGCCGTCGCGGCGACGACGGCGCGCGCCGCCGCCGTTTCCGCCCGGTCGGCGAGGTCGCGCCAGCCGTTGCGCGGGACCGTCATACGCCGCGACGCACGCGCTCGCGCCACCAGACGTAAAGGCCGGCGCCCACGATCACGATCGCGCCGGTCACGGTCCAAGTGTCGGGAAACTCGGAGAAGACGAGGTAGCCCCAGACCGTCCCGAACACCAAGCCGACATAGCTGAACGGCGCCACGACCGAGGCGGAGGCCCGCTGCAGCGCCAGGATCAGGCAGAGGTGCCCGGCGCCGCCCACCACTCCGAAGACGGACATGAAGACGGCGTCCTGCATCGTCGGCGTGGTCCAGTGGAACGGGACCAGCAGGCTCGCCGCGAGGGCCCCGAAGAGACCGGTGTAGAGGAAGGAGGTCCAATGGCTTTCGCTTCGCGCGAGAAAGCGCGTGGCGATCGCGTAGCTGGCGTAGAAGAAGGCCGCGCCCATCGGCAGCAGCGAGGCCCAGGAGAACACCTCGCCGCCGGGGCGGATGATGATCATCGCGCCGACGAAGCCGATGATCACGCCGGTCAGGCGCCGCGGCCCGACGGGCTCCTTCAGCATCACGAAGGCGAGGCCGGTGATGATCAGCGGCGCGATCTCGAAGATCGCGATGGCCTCGGCCAGCGGCATCAGGGCGACGGCGGTGAAGAAGCAGAAGGTGGCCCCGAACATGAAGATCGAACGCAGGACCTGCAGTCCGAGCCGGTCGGTGCGCATCAGCCGCGGCACGCGCGGAGCCAGCAGCAGAAACGCCCAGAAGCATTGGGAGATGTAGCGCGCCCAGACCACCTGGATCGGCGCGTGCCGCTCCGCCAGATACTTGGCCCCGACATCCATCATGGAGAACAGGAAGATGGCGAGCACCGTCAGCAGGATGCCGGTGACTTCGGGGGAGCGGCCGCCCCCCGCCGCGGAGGGGGCGGCGTCGGTCATCGGGGGGGCGTGCCGGGGTCGGCCGGGGCGGTCCCGCCGAAGCCCGGACCGCCGCGGGCGGAGCGGAGGCGTGCGAACATGGCGCGGAGGCTATCCGGGCGCCGTGGCGGAGCCAAGCGCCGGGAAGATCAGCATCAGATTGTTCGCCGGCATCGGCTCGCGCAGCGGCGGGCCGAAGCCGTGGCGGGCGGCTAGGCGGGCGACGTCGGCGGTGTCGCGCAGGCCCCAGTTCGGGTTTCGTTCCCGCAGCGAACGGTCGAAGGCGCGGTTGCCGCTCCCCGCTTCGCCGTCCTCGAAGAAGGGAC
>DATFKM010000225.1:0-6605 GCA_035268645.1 Paracoccaceae bacterium
TCCTCGGCGGCGACGCCGAGATCACGCTCACCTACCGCTTCGCCGAGCCCGACGAGCGCGCCTGGATCGACGCCCGCGCGACCCGCGTCTCGGAGATCGTCGACTTCCGCTCCATGGCGACCGTCGACCGTCCCGAGGGCGCCGAACGCGCCCTCACGCAGGTCAAGGGCGTCGACGACGCCTGGCCGCTCCACGGCGAGGCCGAGCTCTCCGGCGACGTCACGCTCGACGAGGCGCTGGCGCGGCGCGACGGCCGCTGGGGCCTCGTCATGGCGCCCGCCCTCGCCGACCGCCTCGGGCTTTCGCCCGGCGACGCGGTCCGGCTCGGGACCGAGACCTACGAGCTGCGGGCCGAACTCCTCGCCGAGCCCGACATGGCCTCGGGCGGCTTCGGCCTCGGCCCCCGCACGCTGCTGCGGCGCGAGGCGCTGGACGCCTCGGGCCTGCTCGAGCCCGGCACGCTCTTCGAGTCGCGCTACCGCCTCGCGCTGCCCCCGGGGGCCGACCTCGCCGCCCTCGAACGCGCCGCCGAGGCGCGTTTCGCCGACGCGGGCGGACGCTGGCGCGACCGGCGCAACGGGGCCCCGGGCGTCGCCGTCTTCGTCGACCGCATCGGCGCGTTCCTCGTCCTCGTCGGCCTCGCCGCGCTCGCCATGGGCGGCGTCGGGGTCTCGGCGGCGGTGCGCAGCTACATGGAGCGCAAGACCGAGACCATCGCCACGCTCAAGACCCTCGGGGCCGATGGCTCGACGGTCTTCGCCGTCTATCTGATCCAGATCGGCGCGCTCGCCTGCCTCGGCGTGGGGCTCGGCCTCGCCCTCGGGGCGGCGATCCCGACTGCGCTCGGCCCACTGTTCGAAGACATGCTGCCGGTCCCGGCCCTGTTCCGGGTCTACCCCGCGCCCCTGGCCGAGGCCGCGCTCTACGGCCTGCTCACCGCGCTGATCTTCGCGATCTGGCCGCTGGCCCAGGCGCGGGACGTGCGCGCCGCCGCGCTCTACCGCGAGGCGGCGGAGGGCATGCGCGCCGTGCCGCGCCCCGGCTACCTGATCGCCGTCGCGGCGCTCGGCGCGCTGCTCGTCGGGCTCGCCGTCGCCTTCTCGGGGGTCTGGAAGCTGACGCTCGGCTTCGCCGTCGGCGTCCTGGGCGCGCTCCTGCTGCTCCGCCTCGCCGCCGCCCTCGTCGGCGCCCTCTCCCGCCGCCTCGCGCGCACCCGCATGGCCCGCGGGCGCCCGGCGCTGCGCCTCGCGCTCGGCGCCGTCGGCGGCCCGGGCGGAGAGACCTCCGGCGTCGTGCTCTCCCTCGGCCTCGGGCTCGCGGTGCTGGCCGCCGTCGGACAGATCGACTGGAACCTGCGGAACCTGATCTCCGAGGAGCTGCCGGAGCAGGCCCCCGCCTATTTCTTCGTCGACGTCCAGAACGACCAGCTCGACGGCTTCCTCGAGCGCGCCACGACCCATCCCGGCGTCGAAAGCGTCGAGACCGCGCCGATGCTCCGCGGCGTCATCACCCGCCTCGACGGCGTTCCGGCGCGCGAGGCGGAGATCGACGAGGGCGCCGAATGGGTGCTCCGCGGCGACCGCGGCGTCACCTACGCGGCCGAGCCCCCGCCCGGAACCGTCGTCACCGAGGGCGAATGGTGGCCCGCCGACTACGCCGGCCCGCCGCTGATGAGCATCGCCGAGGAGGAGGGCAGGGAGCTCGGCCTCGAGATCGGCGACAGCATCACCGTCAACATCCTCGGCCGCGACCTCACCGCCACCGTCGCCAACTTCCGCGTGGTCGAGTTCCGCGACATGGGCATCAACTTCCTGATGGCGCTGAACCCCGGCGCCCTCGCCGGCGCGCCCCACACCCACATCGCCACCGTCTACGCCGAGCCCGACGCCGAGGGCCCGCTGCTCCGCGCCGTCGCGGGCGAATACCCCAACATCACCGCGATCCGCGTGCGCGACGCCGTGGACCAAGTCTCCGCCGCGCTCTCCGACCTCGCCGCGGCGACGCGATGGGGCGCCTCGGCGACCCTCGCGACCGGTCTCGTGGTGCTGATCGGCGCCGCGGCGGCGGGCGAGCGGCGGCGGGTGTACGAAGCGGCGGTGCTCAAGACCGTCGGGGCCGTGCGCTCGCGCATCCTGACGAGCTTCGCGCTCCGCTCGGCGATCCTCGGCGGCGCGGCGGGACTGGTGGCGCTCGTCGCCGGCGCGGCGGCGGGCTGGGCGGTGACCGCCGTCGTGTTCGAGGCCGACTACCGGTTCGAGCCCGTCTCGGCGTTCGTCATCGTCGCCGGCGGCGCGCTGGCCAGCCTCGTCGCCGGTCTCGTCTTCGCCGTCCGGCCCCTCGCCGCGCGTCCGGCCCGGATCCTTCGCGACAGGGAGTGAGGACCTGCGCCGCGTGTCGCGGGAGCCCGGCCGGGGGCTCGCGGCTCGGGGGGGATCGACCCCCCGCTCGCCGCGGCCCGGCGCGCAGGCGCGCGCCGGGCGTCGGCGCCCGGCCCGGCCGGCGCGCCGTCCGCAGGGGGCGCGCCGGACCGCCGCGCGGGATCCGAAGCGCTTTTCCCTTGAAACCGCCCTCCGCCTCGCCAACATGTCTGCGGAACTCCGGCGGGACCGCACGGCCCCGTCCTCCGTCTTGAAAACGAACCGAACAAGGGTGCCTCACATGGAGCAGTACGAGACCGTCCGCCGGCACGGCGGGACGACCGCCGCGATCGACGAGGGTCTTCGCGCCTACATGAACAAGGTGTACGGCCTGATGGCCTTCGCCATGGTCATCACCGGCGCCGTCGCCTTCACCATCGGCAACTCTCCGGCGGCCCTGCAGGTGCTCTTCGGGACGCCGCTGAAGTGGATCGTGATCTTCGCCCCCCTCGCCGTCGTCTTCGGCTTCGGCGCGATGATCAACCGCATGTCGGCGGGAACCGCCCAGATCGTGTTCTGGGTCTTCGCGGCGCTGATGGGCGCCTCGATCTCGACGATCTTCGCGGTCTACACCGACCTCTCGATCGCCCGCACCTTCCTCGTGACCGCCATCGCCTTCGGCGGGCTGAGCCTCTACGGCTACACCACGAAGAAGGACCTCTCGGGTCTCGGGACCTTCCTGATCATGGGCGTGATCGGCCTGATCGTGGCCTCGGTCGTGAACATCTTCCTCGCCTCCTCGGCGCTGCAGTTCGCGGTGTCGGTGATCGGCGTGCTGATCTTCGCGGGCCTCACCGCCTACGACACGCAGCAGATCAAGAACGAGTATCTCGGCATGTCCGAGATGGGGCCGGAGGGCCAGGCCTACATGCAGAAGGGCGCCATCATGGGCGCGCTGCGGCTGTACCTGGACTTCATCAACCTGTTCATGTTCCTGCTGCAGTTCCTCGGCAACCGCGAGTGATCCTCCAGCCCGCTCGGGGCCGAAATCGACGGGGCCGGCGCGCGAGCGCCGGCCCTTTCTCGTTCCGGGCGTCGCGTCCCGGCGGTATCCGCGCGCGGCGTCCGCGCACGGTCCGGACCCGCGCAGGACATCCGCCGCAGGAGAGGCCGACGCAAGCCGGACGAACGGCCCGAGCCCGCTCCACGCCACAGGCACGAGAGACGCACGGCGTGCGCACGACCTGGGCCCGACGGGATGCGCTCAGAAGCGCTCCACCCAAGGCCTGAGCTCGATCTCCCAAGCCCAGCTCGACCGGTCCTGCTCCAGGAAATGCCAGTAGCTGCGCGCGATCGCGTCCGGGTCCAGATGCGCGTCCTCCGACGGCTCCGGCCGCCGCTCGGGATTCCGGATCGCTCCGTCGATCACGAAATGCCCGACATGGATGCCCTTCGGGTGAAGCTCCCTCGCGAGGGACTGACACAGCCCCCTCAGGGCGAACTTGCCCATGGCGAAGCTCGACGATTCCGGAAACCCCTTCACCCCGGCCGAGGCGCCCGTGAACAGGAGCGCCCCATGCCCCTTCGGAACCATCCGCAACGCGGCCTCCCGAGCCGAGAAGAAGGCGCCGAGCGCCGTGATCCGCACCGCCCGTTCGACCGCCTCCGGGTCCAGCTCCGTCACCGGCCCGCGCACCCGCGCCGAGGGGTTGTAGACCACGACGTCCGGCCCCGCGCCCCCCTCGTCGAGGGTCGCGAACAGCCGGGCGACGTCGCCCGCGTCGCCCGCGTCGCAGGCCACGGCGCGGGCCCCGGTCTCCTTGGCGAGCGGCCCCAGCTTGTCGACGCTCCGCGCCGCCAGCGTGACCCTCAGCCCCTTGGCCGCGAACAGCTGCGCCAGCGAGGCCGAGAGCCCCGGTCCGGCGCCGATCACCAGCGCATGCGAATAGCTCGGCGTCATGTGTCACCTCCCGAAACGAAGACGGGCGGAGCCGAAGCCCCGCCCGTCCAGGCAGTTCATGGTCAGGCCAAGATCACTTGATCTTGCCTTCCTTGTATTCGACATGCTTGCGCGCGACCGGGTCGTATTTCCGCACCGTCATCTTTTCCGTCATGGTGCGGGAATTCTTCTTGGTCACGTAGAAGTGCCCCGTCCCGGCGGTCGAGTTCAGGCGGATCTTGATCGTCGTCGGCTTGGCCATCGCGTCTCTCCCGGCGCGCGGCGGCGCCCCTTCGGAATTCGGAACCGCTGACTTACCGCAGCCCGCGGCCATGTCAACCCGGCTCCCGGCGTCAGGCCCCACCCGAGCCGACGAGCCTCTCGCGGCCGGCCGCCGCAGGGCGGAACGCCGACGCGGCCGAAGGAAGGACCGGGCGGTCGGCGGCCCCTCGCCTCGTTCGGGCCCGAGGCGTCGCGGACGGCGCCCTCAGAGGGCGTCGAACACGCTCCGGTCCCGCTCGTGACGGAAGAACGGCGCGGGCCGGTCCGACGGAACCTCGCCGGGCGCGGTCTGGTCCAGGATCTCCTCGACCTCCGCCAGCACCACCTCGGTGATCAGCGGCAGGTCGAGCGCGCGCGCCTCGTGCAGCGTCAGCCAGGTCAGATGCGCCAGTTCGCCCGAGGCCCGCGTCAGGTCGTCGGAATCGCCCATGATCGCCGTCGCGTCGGCGAGGAAGAAGCGCGCGTCGAAGCGCTTCGGCCGGTAGGGCGGAGTGATGGCCCGGAAGATGAAGGCGAGCCGGTCGCAGGCCGGCAGATGCCCGGTCTCGAGGAACGGCCGCCAGCCCTCCGAGGCGCCCTTCGCGAGCGCGGACGCGCGCTCGTCCCGGCGCCCGAGGATCAGGCCGGTCTCCTCGAAGGTCTCGCGGATCGCCGCGCGCGCCAGCACCGGGCCCAGGCCCTCGGCGCTCATCTTGGCGAGCCGTGCGAGGCAGGCCTCGGCGAGGGGCGCGCCGTCCGGCGCCTGCCGGTCCTCCTCGTCCACCGCGCCCCCGGGGAACACGAACTTGGAGGGCATGAAGCTCGCCCCCCGTCCGCGCTGGCCCATCAGCACCCGCGGCTCGCCCGTGTCGCGGCGCACCAGCACGACCGTCGCGGCGTCGCGCACCGGCGGCTCGGGCGGCGTCTCGGCGGGCGGGATGGCGGCGACGGGCTGATCTGTCATGGGGGGCACCTCCGATCCGGCTTTGTGCCCCGGCGCGGCGGGGCTGTCCAGCGCGCCCGCCGGCGTCGCGCCACGGCTCAGCGGGCCGGGGACTCGCCGAAGCCCGCGAGCCGCCATGCCCATTGCAGCCCGATCACCGCCCCCTTGAAGCGCGGCAGGAGCGCGAGGCAGAGCAGCAGCGACAGCGGCGGCCACAGCGTCCAGTGCACCCAGAGCGGCGGATCCCAGGTGTCCCAGACGAACAGCATCGCCGGGGCCACGAGGTGCCCGACCACGAGGATCGTCATCCAGGTGGGCGCGTCGTCGGCGCGGTGACGGTCGAGCCGCTCGCCGCAGGCGACGCAGCGGTCGCGCACGGAAAGGTAGCCGTCGAACAGGGACCCGCCGCCGCAGGAGGGGCAGGTGCGCCGCCAACCCCGGCGCAGCGCGCGGCGCAGATCGCGTTCACGCTCGACGGGGGCGACGGTCGTCAAGGCCTCGCGAGGCGGTTCGGCTTCGTGTGTCATGGGGCGGAGCATGCGCCTCATCGTCCGCCGACGCCATCGGACCAAGCGTCTTTGCGGCTTCGTGTCGCCTTTGTCCCTCGCCGCCACGCTTCCGACATCGAAAGGGCGTTTCGGGCCGGGACCGTAGCCGCGCGCCGCGGCCCGCGGCGATCCGCGGACGCCCGACGGAGGCAAACCGATGACACGACCCCGCACGACCCTCGCCCTCGCTCTCGCGACGCTCGCCGCCGCGGCCGCTCCCGCCCTCGCCGAACGCGACGCCGGGGGCGGCGACCGCCGGGCCGAGCGCCTGTTCGAGCGCTTCGACGCGGACGGCGACGGCCGCGTCGACGCCGACGACCTCTCGGCCCTGCGTGAAGGCCGTTTCGAACGGCTCGACGTCGACGGTGACGGCGTCGTGTCCGAATCGGAGATGAAAGCCGCCGCCGACGCTCGCGCCGAACGCCGCGCCGAGCGTGCGCAGGCCCGCTTCGCCCGTCTCGACGCCGACGGCGACGGCGCGCTCGACCGAGACGAGCTCGGCGTCGCGGGCGACGGCCGGCGCGCCCGCATGGCCCGTCGCATGCTGAAACGCGCCG
>DATFKM010000226.1:0-3031 GCA_035268645.1 Paracoccaceae bacterium
GACCCGGCGCCGACCCGGCATCGCGTGACACCGCCCTCCCGCGATGCGCCACGCCAACGGCGTGACCGCGGCGACCGACAGCCGAAAGCCGACGGCGCCGAGATGACCGACGCCATGCCCGCCCCTCGCCGCGGGGTCGCGCTCATCACCCGGGACGCGCCGCGCGTTCCGATGATCAAGCCCGCCGGCTTCCGCGAATGCGACGCGCGCCGACGTTTTCCCGAAGAGATCGGCCTCGTCGGCGTGGAGGCCCTCGGCCTCCCGAGGGGGTGGAGGCCCTCGGCCTCCCGAGGGCGTGGAGGCCCTCGGCCTCCCGAGCAATCCCGGGAGCCCTGCGGACCCCAAGCTTGAGGGGGGCTTCGGACGCCGATCAGCCCCGAAACCGGGTCCTTGTTCCATCCCGATCCACCCGCCGGGCTTGTCGAGTTCGGACTGGAGCGTGGCTCGCCGAAGATGTCTCCGGCCTGCGCGGACCCTCCGGCGACGTCATTTCCGATGGGCCGGCGGCCGACTTGGTCGCTTCGGGCCCTTCCTGCCGTCGAAGGCCGTGACGGAGGCTGCGGGCAGCCCGTGACAGTCGCCGTTCGCGGCGTGTGCGGCTGGAGCTCGCTCGGTCGGTCGCTCAATGAACGAAGTCGAGCACGCATCGTCCGGCGGCGGCCGCGAGTCGCCGACGTCGTCACCGTGGCAAGGCCTTTTCGCCGGCCGAGCGACGACGTCTCGCAAGGCCTCGCGTGCTCGGCGCGCGTCACGAGCACGCTCTCGACCGGGGCCGTGGCGGCCTCGCGGCTGCGGCGGTCACTCCCGCGGCAGACCCAGCGCCATCAGCGCCTCGACCGCCGCCGTCAGGCTGGGAATCGCGAAGGCGATCGGCAGGTCCCGCCGCATCGCCGCCGCGTTCAGGCCCTCGTAGCGGCCCCGCGCTTCGGCCAGCATGGCCGCCGCCGCGGCGTCGTCGCCGTCCGCCGCCGCCGCCAACGCCGCCACGAGAAACGGCTTCCAGTCCACGCCTTGGAACCCCCGCGCCGCATCCAGCGCCCGACGCGCCTCCGCCGTCTCGCCGAGCTGCAGGCGCGCGATGCCCGCGACGAAATGGAAGGTCCAGACGAACGGGTCGCCGGGGCTGAGCCGAAGCGCCCTCTGCACATCCTCCAGCGCCTCGGCCGGCCGGGCCACCGAGGGGTGCAGAGCGTTGACGGCGGCGTGCAGGCGCACCGACACGTTGTTGGGATTGAGCCTTCCGGCCTGCTCCAGCGCCGTCGCCGCCTCGCCGGTGCGCCCGGCCACCGACAGGCCGAAGCCCAGCGCGTTCAGCGTCTCGTCGGACCGGGGGTCGAGCGCCACGCCCGCCTGCGCGGCCGCGAGGCCCGCCTCGAGATCGCCCTCGACGCGGTCGGGCGAAAAGCTCCGGGCGATCAGCGCCCGCGCCCGCAGCGCCAAGGCGGAGGCGAATTCCGGGTCGATGCTCGACGCCCGGCCCGCCAGCTCGATCGCCTCGTCGATCGAGGCCGGGGTGAAGCGGTAGTAGGCCGCCGCCGCCCGCTGCAGCATCTCCCATGCCGTCAGCGCCTCCGTCGGCCGCGCCCGCGCCAGCCGCCGCTCATGGGCGCCCAGCTCCGGCTCCACCGCCGTGACGATGGCCTGGGTCAGCTCGTCCTGCAGCTCGAAGAGGTCGTCGAGCGTCCGGTCCCAGCGGTCCGCCCAGACATGCGCCCCCGTCGCCGCCTCGATCAGCTGCGCCGTCACGCGCAGGCGGCTTCCGCCCCGGCGGACCGAGCCCTCCACCACGTAGCGCGCGCCCAGCGCCTCCCCGATCCGGCGCACGTCCGTGGCCGCGCCCCTGTAGGCGAAGGTGGAGTTGCGCGCGATCACCGTGAGCGACCGGAACCGGCTCAGCTCGGTGATCACGTCCTCCACGATCCCGTCGGCCAGGAACTCCTGGTCCGCATCGGCGGACATGTCGTCGAAGGGCAGCACCGCGATGCTCGGCCGTTCCGCCCGCCGGGCTTCGGGCCGGGGCGCGTCGGCGCCCGGCACCTCCACCCGCCAGGCCTCCACCGGCCGGGGCAGGTTCTTCACCTGCTGCGGCCCCAACGCGGTCATCTCCGCCGCGACCCGTCCCCGCGCCTGCTCGAACACCGCCCGCCCGATGCAGAGGCCGCCGACGGGCGCAAGGGTCTCCAGCCGCGCCGCCACGTTCACCGCGTCGCCGAGCACGTCGTCGCCGTCGATCACCACGTCGCCGAGGTTCACGCCGATGCGGAAACGCAGCCGCCGGTCCTCCGGCTCAGCCGCCTCCCGCGCCCGCATGCCGTCCTGCACCCGCAGCGCCGCGCGCACCGCGGCGACCGGGGAGGCGAACTCGACCAGCAGCCCGTCGCCCATGACCTTCACGATCCGCCCGCCGCCCTCGGCGATCGCAGGGTCGATCACCTCGGCCCGCGCCGACCGCATGCGGGCGATCACGCCCTCCTCGTCCGCCGCCATCAGGCGGGAGTAGCCGGCGATGTCCGCGGCGAGGATGGTGGTCAGGCGGCGCTCCATCGCGCCTCTCTGCCACGCCCCGGCGCAGGCGGGAAGGGCGGCGCGGCGGAGGCGGGCGAGGTCGTCGGCGAGCGGCGGCAGGCCCACCTCCACCTCGGCGAAGCGGAAGCCCTGGGCGGTGCGCTCGGCAGCCTCGGCGCGGGCCGCGTCGAGAAGGGGCGCCCTGTCGATCGGGCCGTCGGGACAGGGCGCGTCGGGATAGTGGAAGCCGGTGGCGCAGGCATCGACGCGGTCCCGAAAACGCCCGCCGCGAAGGGTGGAGACCGGCACGCCCGCAGGCTGGGCGGCGAGGTCCCGGGCGGCGGTGTCGAGGGCCGAGATCGCATCGGCTTCGGGCCCGCCGCGTCCGAAGCCGCGGGTCCGGACGCGGGTCTCCTCCGCAGCGACGCAGGCTGGCGAGGGTCGCGGCCGAGCGCGATCGGGGCGAGGACCACGCGGATCACGGTCTCCAGGGGCTCGCCGGAACCCCACTGGCCGTCCTCGCCCC
>DATFKM010000227.1:0-2896 GCA_035268645.1 Paracoccaceae bacterium
GTGCGCTGGGCGCTGATGACGACGGAGCCGACGGGGCCGCTGCTGTGGGCGCTTCAGGGCAGCCATGCGCTGACCTTCGCGGCGGCGCATCTGGGGGCGATGGCGTTCCTCGGCGCGGCGGCGCCGGCGCGGATGGCGGGCGCGGGGCAGGCGGCGTTCCAGGTCGCCGTGGGCGGCGGGCTGATGGCGGGGTCGACGGCGCTGTCCGCCTTCGTCTATCCGCTGGCGGGGGGCGGCGCCTGGTGGATCGGCTGCGCCTTCTCGGCCGGGGCGCTGGCGGCGGCGCTCGCCGCGCGGCGGATCTGGGACGGGGGCGAGCTGCCGGTCGAGGACGGCGCCGCGGACGCGAGCAAGGGAGACGGACCATGACCGTGACGAGCTGGGCCGAGGCCGCGCCGCGGCTGATCGAGGTGGCCGCGGGGCGCGCGCCGGCCGACATGGTGATCAAGGGCGGCGTCTGGGCCAACGTTCATTCGGGCGAGATGATACCCGGCATCGACGTCGCCATCGCGGACGGCCGCTTCGCCTATTGCGGGCCTGACGCCGCGCCCTGCATCGGCAAGGGGACCGAGGTTATCGAGGCGCGCGGGCGCGTGATGGCGCCGGGGCTGATCGACCCGCACATGCACGTCGAATCGGGGATGCTGACGGTGACGGAGTTCGTGCGCGCCGTCGCGCCGCACGGCACCACGACGATGATGTGCGATCCGCACGAGATCGCGAACGTGCTGGGGCTGCCCGGCGTGAAGCTGATGCATGACGAGGCGCTGGCGCAGCCGGTGAACGTCTTCATGCAGGCGCCGTCCTGCGTGCCCTCGGCGCCGGGGCTCGAGACCGCGGGGGCGGAGTTCGGGCCGGCCGAGATCGCGGAGATGATGCGCTGGCCGGGGATCGTCGGCCTCGGCGAGGTGATGAACTTCCCCGGCGTCGCGGCCGGGAACGCCAAGATGCTGGGCGAGATCGCGGAGGCGATGCGGGCCGGCCGGACCGTCGGGGGGCACTACGCGAGCCGCGACCTCGGGCGGGCGTTCCACGCCTACGCCGCCGGGGGGCCGGCGGACGACCACGAGGGCACGCGGCTGGAGGACGCCGTGGCGCGGGTGCGCCAGGGGATGCGGGCGATGCTGCGCCTCGGCTCCGCCTGGTACGACGTGGCCGAGCAGGTGCGCGCGGTGACGGAGCTGGGGCTCGATGCGCGCAACTTCCTCCTCTGCACCGACGACTGCTATGCGGCGACGCTGGTGGAGGAGGGGCACATGGACCGCGTGCTCCGCCACGCCATCGGGCGGGGGCTGCGCCCGATCACGGCGCTGCAGATGGCGACGGTGAACTCGGCCGCGCATTTCGGAATGGAGCGGGAGCTCGGCTCCGTCGCGCCGGGGCGGCGGGCGGATCTGGTGCTGACGCCGGATCTCGCGGAGTGGCGGGCCGACGTGGTGATCGCCCGCGGGAAGGTGGTGGCCGAGGGCGGCGCCATGCGCGCGCCGCGGCCGGACTTCGTCTGGCCGGCGGAGACGCGCGACACGGTGCGGATGGGCCGGACGCTGAGCGCCGACGACTTCCGCATCGCCGCGCCCGAGGGGGCGAACCGCGTCCGCGCACGGGTGATCGGCGTGGTGGAGAACCAGGCCCCGACCGAGGCGCTCGAGCGGGAGATCCCGGTGAAGGACGGCTTCCTCGCGCCCGAGGACGCGGCGGGCGACGTCTGCCTGATCGCGCTGGTGGAGCGGCACCGGGCGACGGGGACGGTGGCGACGGCGCTGGTCTCGGGCTTCGGCTGGCGCGGGGAGATGGCGCTGGCCTCCACCGTCGCGCACGACTGTCATCACATGGTGGTGGTCGGGACGTCGCCCGAGGAGATGGCGCGCGCGGCGGAGCGCCTGCGCGAGATCGGCGGCGGCGCGGTGCTGATGGCGGGCGGCGAGGAGGCGGCGCTGGCGCCGCTCCCGGTCGCGGGCCTCGTCTCCGACGCGCCGGCGGAGGAGGTCGCGGCGGCGGCGCGCCGGCTGGCCGACGCGATGGAGGCGGCGGGCTGCACGCTCAACAACGCCTTCATGCAGCATTCGCTGCTGGCGCTGGCGGTGATCCCGGCGCTCAGGATCTCCGACAAGGGGCTGGTCGACGTCATCCGGTTCGAGCCGACCGAGGTGGTGATCGAGCCCGCCTGAGCGGACGTCCGGGAGAACGCCCGGCCCCCTCGCGCGTTGCTGCGCGAGCGAGGGAGGTGCGCGATGGCGGATGCGATGGTGACGGAACTGCTGCGGCGCCGGCCGGAGAGCCCGGCCGAGTCGCTCGGCGTGGACGTCGCGGCGAACACCCCGGCGCCCTTGTTCCAGTGGCTCGTCACGTCGCTGCTGGTCTCGGCCCCGATCTCCTCTGCGCTCGCGATGAAAGCGGCGCACGCGCTGATCGACGCCGGCCTGACCACGCCGGAGAAGATGCGCGACGCCGACTGGGAGGAGCGGGTGAAACTGCTCAACGAATCCGGCTATGCGCGGGTGGACGAGAAGACCTCCACCCAGCTCGCGGAGCTCTCGGAGGCGGTGCTGGACGACTACGGCGGCGATCTGCGAAAGCTGCGCGAGGCGGCCGAACACGACCCGGCGAAGATCCGCAGGCGGCTGAAGGACTTCAAGGGCATCGGCGACGTCGGCGCCGACGTCTTCTGCCGCGAGGCGCAGCGCGCCTGGGACGAACTGTTCCCCTTCGCCGACGCCAAGGCGCTCGAGGCGGCGGAGAAGCTCGGCCTCGGCGCCGACGCCGAGGCGCTGGCGGACAAGGTCGACCGGCGGGAGGATCTGCCGCGGCTGCTCTCGGCCCTCGTCGGCGCGGACCTCTCGGACGAGCTGGAGGAGATCGCCGCGGCGGCGCGCTAGTCGCCCCGCGCGCTCGCCCA
>DATFKM010000228.1:0-6211 GCA_035268645.1 Paracoccaceae bacterium
CCGCGACCGCGCCAGGGCGCGCTGACGGCGTCGCGACCGCCCCGGGGCGCGCTGACGGCGTCGCGACCGCCCCGGGGCGCGCTGACGGCGTCGCGACCGCCCCGGGGCGCGGGTCGCAACGGTCGCGCGCTCTCGTTGCGCTCATTTCCGAAACGCGACGAAGGGGTGACGATCGGGCGGCCGGAACGTCGTCGACCTCGCGCTCGGTGACCATGCGGTGCGTCGTGCGGGCGATGCCGCTTGGTCGCCGATCCGTTCGAGGTTCTCGGTTCGAGAAAAGCCACCGCTCGCCGTCGCCCAGCGTGGCGGGCTCCTCGCACATCCGCCGGACGAGCGCGCCCATCAGGCTCTCGCAGAGGGCGTCGAGCGGCCGGGCGCGCCGCACGACGGCGAGGGCGCGGCCGGTTCCGCGCCTGATGGGCCGACGACGCCTCGCCCGGCCGCTCCGACGCCCCCCCAGCCGCGGCGCCGAGGCGGAGACGTCGTGCGGGCGTCGGGTCCGAGGGCCGCACCTCGCGCCGCCACGTGCCGCGCCAGCCCGCCGATCCGCTCCGACGACGTCGCGAACCGCATCGAGCCGGGCGGCATCCTGAGATCCCAAGCCATCGGCCGGCGCAGCGCCGGCGCCGCCGTCGCGCGCTCCGCCGGCTTGCGCTCGAGCGCGTCGAGGGCGCGCGCCGGCCTCCGCCGCCCGGGCGTCGCGTCGCTCGGTCGCGCCGAGGGCGGCGGCCGCCAGCTCCCCCGCCCGCCCCCATGCGGACGGTCGGCGTCGAGACCGCGAGGAGATCCTCCTCGAAGGCCGAGACGGCGTGCCGCCGCCCCCCCCTCGCCCACCGGGGGCGGCTCCGGTCCGGCCGCGGCGAACGGCCGGCGGACGCCCCCTACGTCGTCGTGACCGCTCCGACGCGATGTCGCAGATCCGACGCTTCATGCGCGAGCCATGGTGCACGCTCATGTCGGCGGCGAGCCCGAATCAAGCTCGAAGGTCGATCAGATCTCCGCCGTCGCCCGCGGATCCTCGACGCGGACCCGGGGCTCGCCCTCCGGCGGCAGCCACAGCGTGAAGCGGCTGCCCTCGCCCGGCTCGCTCTCGATCTCCAGCTCGCCCCGATGGCGCGAGAGGATGTGCTTGACGATGGCGAGGCCGAGGCCGGTTCCGCCCTGGTCGCGGCTGCGCTTCACGCTGACGCGGTAGAAGCGCTCGGTCAGGCGCGGCAGATGCTCGCGCGGGATGCCCTCGCCCGAATCGCGCACCGAGAGGCCGACGAGGCCCGGCCGCTCGGCCGCGTCGCGCTCCAGCGTCACGCTCACCGGCGCGCCGCCGCCGTATTTCAGGGCGTTCTCGACGAGGTTGCCGAGGGCCTGGGCCAGCTGGTCGCGGTCGCCGCGCACCACGGGGCCGGGCGGCTCGATCGCGGCCTGCAGTTCGGTCCCGCGTTCGGCGGCCATCGGCCCCATCGCCTCCACGACCTCGAGCGCGAGCGAGCCGAGCGCCAGACGCTCCTGCGGGGCGATGTGCTCCTCCAGCTCGATGCGGCTGAGCGAGAGCAGATCGTCGACCAGCCGCTGCATGCGCTCGGCCTGCGTCAGCATGATGCCGAGGAAGCGTTCGCGCGCCTCCGGGTCGTCCTTGGCGGAGGTCTGCAGCGTCTCGATGAAGCCCTTGATGGAGCTCAGCGGCGTGCGCAGCTCGTGGCTGGCGTTGGCGACGAAGTCGGTGCGCATCCGCGCCACGCGCAGATCGTGCGTGCGGTCCTGGAACAGGCAGACGGCGTGCCGGCGCCCGCCGTCGAGGTCGGGCAGGCTGGCGCCGTCGACGAACGCCTCGATCCGGCGGTTGCGGTCGCCGTGCAGCGCGAACTCGAAGCGCCGCGCCCCGCCGGCCGCGAGCGCGCCCTCGAGCGCGTCGAGGAAGCCCGGCGCGCGGAAGCTCATGGAATAGTGCTCGCCCTCGCGAAGCCGCTCGAAAAGGACGCGCGCGGCGGGGTTGGCGTAGACGATGCGCCCGGCCTCGTCGATCAGCAGCAGGGGCGTCGGCAGACGCTCCAGCGCCAGGCGGCCGATGCCGGGGGCCAGCCCGCGGGCCGGCAGCCCCTCGGGCGGGGGGCGGTGGACGGGCGCGGACGGCGGCCGCGCCTCGACGGGCCGGCGGCGGGCGAGCAGCGCGGCGGCGAGGGCGGCGGCCGCCGCCGCGCCGATGGCCGGGGCCGCCGGGCCGGGGTCCGTCGCCGCGCCGGCCAGCCCGCCGAGCAGCGCCGCGCCCGCCGTGGCCAGCCCCACGCCGAGCGCGCCCGCCGCCCCTCGCCCGTCGTTGCGCGTCATGCCGCCTCCGTTCCGCCTGCCCCGCCACGCCCGCCGGATACGCCGCCCCGGCCCCCGCCGCCCGGGGCGCGGGCGCTGCCACGGGCCGCCCGCGGCGCGAAGCGCCATTGCCTTCACCCTTGCGTCACATATGTCTGGAAGACCGCAAGTTAAGGGAATTGGACGCGACCGGGCGGCGGGCGCGTCGCAGGGAGCACGGCCGATGATCCGCTACGCGCTGCGCTGCACGCGCGGCCACGCGTTCGAAAGCTGGTTCGCCTCCGCCGAGGCCTACGATCGCCTGGCCGAGGCGTCGGCGCTGAGCTGCGCGGTCTGCGGAACCGGCGACGTCTCGAAGTCGCTGATGGCGCCGTCGGTCGCGGTGTCGCCGGAGCCGCCCGGACCCGCCCGCGCGGCGAAGCCGCCGGCGCCCGGCGCGACGCAGGCGGCGCCGCCCGCCGGACCGCCCGTCGCCGCCGTGGCCGAGTCGTCGCCGGCGCTCTCCGCCCCCGCGCACCCGCTCGAGGCGGCGATCCGGGCCCTTCGCGCCCACGTCGAGAGCAACGCCGAGCATGTCGGCCGGGCCTTCGCCGAGGTCGCGCGGGACATGCACGCGGGCACGGAGGAGGTGCGCCCCGTCTACGGCGAGGCGACGGCGGAGGAGGCGCGGGAACTCCTCGACGAGGGCGTGCCGGTGCTGCCGCTGCCCTGGACCACGCGGCGGAACTCCTGACCGGTCGCGTCGACACGGCCTTCGGGGGCGGAGGCGCCTTCGGGGGCGCCGTCCCCCCGGGCGGCGCCCGCCGCCCGGGGGCCTCGATCGGGGCGGGGGACGCATGGCGTCGCGATGACGGTCTTGGCGCTTGCCCGCGGCCCCGCCCTGCGGCACGCTCGGAACACGAGAGCCGCGCGGCCCCCGACGAAGGAGACCCCTTGGCGCAGCCCGTCCAGCCCTTCCCCGCCCCGCCCGTGCGCCCCGGCCCGGAACGCCGCCTCCCCCTTCGCCGGACCGTCGCGGCATGAGCTCCGAGCCCGCCGCCGCGCCCGGGGACCGCGCCGAGACGCTTCTCGACTTTCCCGACAATCGCCTCCTGATCGAACTCTGCGGCGGCTTCGACGCGCATCTCGTTCAGGTCGAGCAGGCCCTCGGCGTGCACATCATGCGCCGCGGCAACGTCCTCGCGCTGCACGGCGAGCCCGCCGCCCGCGCCCGCGCCGCCGAAGCGCTGCGCGCGCTCTACGCCCGGCTGGAGCAGGGTCGCCCGGTCGCCCCCGGCGACGTCGACGCGGCGTTGCGCTTCGGGGCGGAGCCCGCCGATCCGGCCCGCCCCAAGAGCGAGAGCCAGCTCGAGATGTTCGCCGGCGGCCGGCTCGAGATCCGAACCCGCAAGAAGACGGTCGAGCCGCGCTCGACCGCCCAGCGCGACTACGCCCGCGCGCTGTTCGAGAAGGAGCTGGTGTTCGGCCTCGGCCCGGCCGGCACCGGCAAGACCTATCTCGCCGTCGCCGTCGCCGTCGCGATGTTCCTCGAGGGGCGGGTGGACCGCATCATCCTCTCGCGGCCCGCGGTCGAGGCGGGCGAGCGCCTCGGCTTCCTGCCGGGCGACATGAAGGAGAAGATCGACCCCTACATGCAGCCCCTCTACGACGCGCTGAACGACCTGATCCCCGCCAAGCAGGTCCAGCGCCACATGGAGGAGCGCAAGATCGAGATCGCCCCCCTCGCCTTCATGCGCGGGCGCACCCTCGCCAACGCCTTCGTGGTGCTGGACGAGGCGCAGAACACCACCGAGATGCAGATGAAGATGTTCCTCACCCGCATGGGGGAGGGCGCGCGCATGGCGGTGACCGGCGATCTCAGCCAGATCGACCTCCCGCGCGGGGTGAACTCCGGCCTGCGCCAGGCGACGCGCGTGCTGTCCGGGATCGAGGCCATCGGCTTCGCGCGCTTCACCTCGGCCGACGTGGTGCGCCATCCTCTGGTCGCGAAGATCATCGACGCCTACGACGCGGATCGCGGGCCGCCGGCGGCGGCGGGCACGACGTGAGCGCCCGCACCGCCCTCCCCGCGCCGGAGATCGAGGCGAGCGTCGAGGACCGGGCCTGGGAGGCCGCGCTCGCCCAGCCGCCCGCCGTCCCGGCCGACGAGGCTGAGGCGGCCGTCCGGGCCGACGAGGCTGCGGCCGTCCCGGCCGACGAGGCTGCGGCCGTCCCGGCCGACGACGGCGCGGCGGCCCTCGCCGCCGAGGGCGCGGCGATGGCGCTGGCCGCCGCCGGCGTGGCGCCGGACGGGCTCGGCGTCTCCGTCCTCTTCGCCTCCGACGAGGCGATCGCGGACCTCAACGCCCGCTTCCGCGGCAGGGCGGGGCCGACCAACGTGCTCTCCTGGCCGGCCGAGGACCTCGCGCCCGAGACGCCGGGCGAGGCTCCGCGCCCGCCCTCGCGCCTCAGCTGGGACGGCGAGCCCGCGCCGCTCGGCGACCTCGCCCTCGCCTACGGGACCTGCGCGCGGGAGGCCGAGGCGGCGGGCCTGCCGCTGCGCACCCATGCGCTGCACCTGATCGTGCACGGCACGCTGCATCTTCTCGGCCACGATCACGAGGCCGAGGCCGACGCCGCGCGCATGGAACGCCTCGAATCCGAGGCGATGCTTGCGGCGGGTCTGCCCGACCCCTATCTCGCGCACTCAAGAGAGGGCCGGCCGGACGCCGAGCCCCGTTCGGATGGGAGCGATGGACGCTGATCGACAACCGGGCCGGCCGAGCGACGGCGGGTCCGATTCGCCCGGAGACCCTCGTTCGGGCTCCACGCAGGACGAGCCGGGACCGTCTACCGGCTCCTTCCTGACGCGCCTGTTCTCCCTCGGCGCCGCGCCGACGGAGGAGGACGACGTCTCCGACGCGGATCTCAGCGCGGAGGAGCGGGCGATGCTTCTCAACGTGCGCCGCCTCGGCGAGCTTCGCGTCATCGACGTCATGGTGCCGCGCGCCGACATCGAGGCGATCGACCTCTCGGTGGAGCTCGACGATCTGGTCGAGGCGTTCCGGCGCACCCACCACTCCCGCCTGCCGGTCTACCGCGACACGCTCGACGATCCGGTCGGCTTCGTGCACCTCAAGGACGTGGCGCTGCGCCACGGCTTCGGGGCGGGGGAGGGCCGGCCCTTCGAGCTGCGCGCGCTGCTGCGCCCCACGCTCTACGTCCCGCCCTCCATGCCGATCGACGCGCTCCTGCAGAAGATGCAGGGCGGCCGGCTGCACATGGCGCTGGTGATCGACGAATACGGCGGCGTCGACGGCCTCGTGACCATCGAGGACGTGCTGGAGCAGATCGTCGGCGAGATCGAGGACGAGCACGACGTGGCCGACGACGTCGCCTTCCGGGCCGAGGGAGAGGGCGTCTGGGTCGCCTCGGCGCGGCTGGAGATCCCCGAATTCGAGGACGCGGCGGGCGTCGACCTGATGGACGACGAGATGGACGAGGAGGTCGACACGCTCGGCGGGCTCGTCTTCATGCTGGCCGACCGGGTGCCCGAGCGGGGCGAGGTGATCCAGCATCCCGACGGGCACGAGTTCGAGGTGCTGGACGCCGATCCGCGCCGCATCAAGCGCCTGCGGGTGCGCCTCGCGGAGGCGGTCGAGGCCGCGCCGCCGAGCGCCGAGAGCCCGGCGCCCGCGCCGCGCCCGCCCCATCGCGACGCCGGCCGTCCGCATCCCGGCGAGCGGGAGCGCCCGGTCGAGGCGCGCCCGGCGCGCGCCGCCCCCCGCGCCGCCGAATGACCGCACGGCACCCGGCGCGCCGTGCGGCGACGGACTGATTCCCCCGGCGCTGACGTGCCGGACCGAGTCGCGGCCGGCCGCGGGCCGCGATGCAGGCACGACGGCGCCGGGGAGGCGGAGCGCATGACGGA
>DATFKM010000229.1:0-9964 GCA_035268645.1 Paracoccaceae bacterium
CGGACCTCCGCCGCGACGACGGCGAAGCCCTTGCCCGCCTCCCCGGCGCGTGCCGCCTCCACCGCCGCGTTGAGCGCGAGGAGGTTGGTCTGGAACGCGATGGAGTCGATGACGCCGATGATCTCGGCGATCCTGGCGGCGCTGTCCTCGATCCGGGACATCGCGGAGACGGCGTCGGTCATCACGCCTCTGCCCTCCTCCGCGCGTCGTGCGGCGTCGCGGGCCAGCGTCTCGGCCTCGCGCGAGTGTTCCGCGCTGCCTTTCACGCTCGCGGCCATCTGCTCCATGGTCGCCGCGGTCTGCTCCAGCGAAGACGCCTGCGACTCGCCGCGGGCGGAGAGCGTCTCGATCGCTTCCGACACCGTGCGGGCCGACGCGGTCATCTCGCCGCTCGCCCGTCCGACGTCCGACAGGGTCGCCGCCATGCTCTCGATGACCTCGTTCCAGCGCCCGGCCGCTTCGCCTAGGCGTCCCGGATGCGCGCCCATCCGCGCGTCGAGCGATCCGGCCGCGATAGCCGCGATCGTCGCTTCGAGATCGTCGACGAAGCGGGCGGTCGTCGCCGCGACGGCGTCGAGGCCCGTCGCGAGCCGTGCGGCGCGGTCGACACCTTCGGTCTTGACGGGCCGCGCACCGAGATCGCCGTTCGCCAGCCGCTCAAGGACAGGACCCAGCAGGTCGGCGGCTTCGCCGCGCCCGGCCCCTTGGCCACGCCAGACCAGAAGGCGTCCCATCATGCCGCCGTTCAACGTGCGCAGCGGCACATTCTCCGGCCGTCGTCGTGAGTCGGATGCCGATACGGGGGTCGACACGCGGCCGGCAGACGCCGGCGCCTCGATTTCGGGAAGCAGTCGCGCCAGCGGCATGCCGACGACGGATTCCGCGGCGCCGGCCAAGCCGGCTCGGCGCACCAGTTCGGTGCGCATTTCGGTTCGGAACGCCGTGTTCTCGAAGCTTATCCTGCCCTCGGCGTCGATCAGCAGGGCAGGCTCCGGCAGCGATTCGAAGGCGGCCGCCGCGCCGCGGGCTTGCGCCAAGGCCCGAGGGATCTCGCGGAGCCTCGCCGCGAGGACGGACGCGCCATGCGGTGATCGTACCCCATCCGCGAGGTTCGTCCCGGCGGCCGCGGCAGCCGCGGCGACAACCGTCTCGTAGGGCTTTGCAACTATGCGCACCGTGACGAGAGCCAGACCGAGGAGCGGCAGCGCCGCGCCGATCAAAGCCAGCAGCAGCCGATCCGGCAAGCCTGGGTCGCCTCGGCCGGGCATCGCCTCCGCCCTCGCCACTATGTCGAGTCCGTCGGCGATCCGGGCGGTGTGTCCATCGCTGCGCAACGCCTCGCTCGCCGGCGCGAGAACGATCGTCGGCGTTTCCGGAGCGCCCTCCCCCTCACTGCCGCCTGTCACCGCAAGAACACGGCGCAGGACCAAGATGTCCTTCGGATTTCCGACCCCGTCCGGCAGCGCGATCGCGGCGAGCACGCTCAAGTCCCCCCCCTTTATCGAGGTTTCCAGGATCACGGGCCTCGCGGGGGCGGCGGCGCGCGCTGCAGCTTGCACGCGGTCTCTCAGCGCCGAGGCCAAGGTCTCCGTGCCGGCCGGAGCGGCTTCGTCGCCCTTGGAAACGGCGAGGCGCACCATGTCGCCGAGCTCGGTCGGAGCGTTCTCGAGACGCGCGGCGGCGAGAAGATCCCGCTCGATTTCCGCAAGCTGGGCAGCGAGACCTGCCGCAGCCGCATGCGCCGACGCCCGAAGCCGCGCCGCGTTCGCCTCTCGGAGCGCAGACGCTCCGGCTAGATGCACCCCGACGCCCGAGCCTGCCGCCGCGACGGCGACGAACAGGCCCAAGACGACGGCGAGCCGCAGGGCGAGAGACGGTCCGCGCTTCGGCGCGGCGGACGCGTTTTCGGTCATTGTCGGCTCCGTGGCCTTGGGGTCGGGCGTTCAGAAGATGCCTTCGGCGGAGCCGCCGAAGAGAGCGTCGAGGTCCAAGAGCGCGACCATGCCGCTTTCCGTGCTGACGAGACCGTTGATCGCGCTTCGGTCCACGTCGGACTCTCCACCCGGCACGGGTCTGATTTCGTCTCCGGAAACCGTGATGATGTCGGATACTGCATCCACAAGGACCCCGACGGTCTGGTCGCCGATCCAGACGATGACCACGACGTGGGTCTCGGCTGCGTCGGTGAGCGGGTCGCCGAAACGGGCGCGCAGATCGTGCACCGGCACGATCGTGCCCCTCAGGTTCAGCACGCCGCGCATATAATGTGGCTGGTTCGGCAGCGCCGTGGTCGGCGACCATTGCTTGATCTCACGGACGGAGACGATGTCCACGCCGTAGGCGCGATCGCCGACCATGAAGGTGACGTATTGCTTGTATGCGGGGACCGTCGTGGCGATGGGTTCGCCCGACGGCGCGGGGGCCTGCGCCGTATGAGCCGTCTCGCTCAATGGATCATCTCCTGAAGGGGCGCGCGCCCACGCGCGCCGGTGGACACGAGGGACGGGACGTCGAGGATCAGCGCGACCCGTCCGTCGCCGAGGATGGTTGCGCCCGAGACGCCCTCGACGCGGCGGAAGTTGGCCTCCAGGCTCTTCAGGACGACCTGCCGCTGGCCGATCAGCTCGTCGACGAGGAGCGCCACGAGCCCGTCGGTCTCGGTATCGACGACGATGGCCATCTCCTCGCGTCGCTCGGATCCGGGCACGCCAAGCGTCTTTCGCAGCGAGATCAGCCGCAGATACTCGCCCCGCCGCGCGAGGACCTGACTGCGGTCCGGCAGTTCCTCGACGGCCTCGGCCTCGATCCGCAGCGCTTCGACCACCGAGGAAAGCGGGAGTATGAAACGCTGGTCGCCGACGCACACGGTCATGCCGTCCAGCACGGCCAGCGTCAGGGGCAGGGTGATCTGGAAGCGCGTGCCCTCGCCGGGCGTGGAGCGCAGCGAGCAGCGCCCGCCGAGCGCCTGGATCTTCTTCTTCACGACGTCCATGCCGACGCCGCGTCCGGAGACGGAGCTGACCTCCTGCGCCGTCGAGAAGCCGGGATGGAAGATCAGCTGGTCGATCTCCTCTGCAGGCATGCTCTCGTCGGGAGAGACGAGGCCGTTCTCGACCGCCTTCTCGAGCACCCGCTCCCGATTGATGCCGCGGCCGTCGTCCTCGATCACGATGATCACGCGTTCGCCGCGATGCTCGGCGGCGAGTCGGATCGTGCCGAGGCGCGGCTTGCCCGCCGCCTCGCGATCGTCCGGCCCTTCCAGGCCGTGGTCCATCGAGTTGCGCAGCATGTGCGTCAAAGGCTCGGCGAGCTCCTCGATCACGGTCGTGTCGACCTCCGTGTGCTCGCCGGACAGGATCAGCCGCGCCTCCTTGCCGAGCTTGTCGGCGAGGTCGCGCACCACGCGCGGCATCCGGCTGAAGACGGATTTCACCGGCTGCGCGCGGATCGCCATGACGCTCTCCTGCAGCTCGCGCGTCTGACGATTCATCGCCTCGACGGAGTGCGCGACCTCGAGCGCCGTCGCGGCGTCGGTCTCGGAGAGCTTCTGCGCCAGGACCGCCTGAGTGATGACGATCTCGCCGACGAGATTCACCAGACGGTCGATTCGCGAGATCTCGACGCGCAGGGTCTTCGACGCGGCGCCGCGCGTCGCGCCGCCGCGCGGCTCGGCCGCTGCGGCGGGAGCTTCGGGCTCCGCGCCCTCTGCGGCGCCCGGCGCCGAAGGCGCCGAGGGCGCCGCGACGCCGACGTCCCCCGCGCCCGGATCTTCCAGCCCGATCTCGGCGTCGAGCGCGTAGACCGCGAAGAAGGCGGCGAGCTCGGCGCCCGGACGATCCGTCTCGAAGCGCAGCGTCCACCCGATCGGGCAGCTCTCCACGTCGAGCTCGTCGAGCGGAGGCACTTCACCGAACGGCTCGGCCGAGACCAGGTCGAGGTCGCGCGCCGCCCGTATCACCCGCAGCGGATCGTGCCCCGCCCGTATGAAGTCCGGACCGGGCCGGAAGGTCACCGTCACCGTGCGCGCGGCAGGCTCGCCCGATGCGGGCTCGGGTTCGGGCTCGGCCGCGGGGGACGAAGCTTCGGCATCGGTCTCGTCCGCCATGCTGCGGCCGGTGAGTTCCTCGAGCTCCGCGCGCAACCGGGCCGTGGTCTCGGGATCGCCCTCGCCGCCGTCGCGCGCCTGTTCGATGAGCTGCTCCATGACGTCGCCGGCGCGCATGAACAGCCCGACGACGTCCGGGGCGAGCATCAGCGCGCCGCCGCGCACGCGATCCATCACCGTTTCGAAGACGTGGGCGAACGCGATCAGGTCGTTGAACCCGAAAGCGGCCGCGCCGCCCTTGACGGAATGAACGGCCCGGAAGGCGGCGTTGACGATCTCCGGGTCGCGCTCGCCGTCGAAAAGCCGGTCGAGCTGCTCCTGCAGGTCTGCCAGAAGCTCCCCGCATTCGGTGAAGAACAGCGCGAGATAGTCCTCGGAATCATCCATCGACGGCTCTCCGGTCGGGCGGGCTCAGGCCAGGCGGGCGACGAGGCCCAGGATCTGCTCGGGATCGAAGGGCTTGTTGATCCAACCCGTCGCCTTCACGGCGCGGGCGCGGGCCTTCAGCTCCTGCGCGGTCTCCGTGGTCAGCAGAAGCATGGGCAGACTTCGCCCCTCGGGCTCCCGTCGCGCGGCCTCTATGAAGTCGAGGCCGTTCATGCGGGGCATGTTCAGGTCGGTGATCACCATGTCGGGGCGGTGCTCGCGCAGCTTGTCGAGCGCCTCGAGCCCGTCCGAGGCCGTGACGACCTCGTGCCCACCCTTCCGGAGACAATCGACGAGAAGTCCGAGCAGGGCGCGCGTGTCGTCCACGGCGAGGATGCGGCTCATGTGCGGAACTCCATCTTCATGAGATCGTGGAACAGCCCCAGGTCCGAAAAGGCGTCGATGAAGGCCGGACTAGGACGCTCGACGGCGAGCGCCCCTCCCTCCTCCGCCCGCGCCCGCGCGGCCGCCACGAGGCCGAGGACGGCGGGCGTGCTCAGCGTCTCGACGGCGCTCGCATCGACAGCGAGGGGATCGGCGGGATCGGCGCCCTTCAGCCTCGCCAGCATCTCTTCGGCGTCTTCCGGCCGCATTCGCGCGGGGATCGCGAAGGTTCCGGCCACCGGCCGAGGCGTCGGCGTATCGGGCTCAGGCGGGCCGTCCGCGTTCGAACCCGTTGCGTCCGGATCGTCTTCCGTCTCGACGACCGACGCGCGGACCGGCTGCGTCGCGGCTTCCGCGTCACGCTTCGCCATATCGTCCGACGTCTCAGGCTCGGCCTCGGCGATGTCGGCCCCGGCCCCATTCCACGCCGCAGCCGTCGGCGCCTCGTCCGCCGGTTCGGCGGTCTCCGCTTCCCGCTTCACCTCTTCGCGCATCGCCTCCTCCTCGGTCGTCGGATCCTCTTCGGGGCGCGACTCGCGCCGCCGCGTCGGCGGGCGCGCGTGGACGGCCGTCACGGCCTCTCCGGCGCATGCAGCGCCGCCCTCAACGCTTCGAGCCGGTCGAGATCCGGCTCGCTGGTCAGCTTGACGGCCTTTTCGCCCTCGATCGCACCGAGACGGCCTTGAGCGAAGGTCTCCCCCGCTCCCCGGCCCTCGAGGCGCAACTCCACGCGCTCGCGCGCCTCTGGCACGAGGGGCAGCAGGTCCCCCGGCGCGAGCGCCTGAAGCTGGGCCAGCGTCCGACGCTCGCGGTGCAGGACCGCCGCGAGGCGGACCGGCGCCTCCCGCGCCGCCTGAGCCATGTGGCGCGACCAGAAGTCGGTGCGCGAGCGGGCCCCTTCGCCGCCCTTCGCCGGAGCGGCCGCGCGGTAGGAATCCAACAGCGCCAGAGGCAGGACGAACTCGAAGTCGCCGGAGCGCGCCGCCTCGCCCATGTCGAGGCTGAGCCGCAGAACCAGCACGTCGGAATGCTCGGGCGCGATCCGCACCATCGTGACGTGCTGCTCGAAATGCTCGAGCTGCATCGCCGCCGCGAGGCCCGGCGCGAGGTTCAGGCGCAACGACCCCTCGAAGGCCTCGATCATCGCCTCGATCATCGCCTCGCACAGCCCGCAGTCCACCGCGGTGATGGAGCGGGCGATGGGCTGCGGGGCGGCCGAGGGATCGCCGCCCATGCGCAGATCGACGGCGTGGAAAAGCAGATCCATCCCGATGTTGATCAGCGCCCGGTACTGCGAATCGCGCACCGAGACGACGGCGAGCATCGCCGGCACCGGGATGTCCTCCAGCACCGAGGACAGCTTGCGCACCTCGCAGTCGATGACGATGGCGCTGGAGATCGTGCGCATGAGCTGGCGCAGCCGCTCGTCGAGGAGCTTGGCGAAGTTCTCGCCGATCTCCTCGATGCCCGGAATCGGCGCCCGGCCGACCCTCTGGCCCGAGACCTTGCGGCGCAGCGCGTTCGCGACGTCCATGACTGTTGCCTCGTCCTCTGCGGTAGCCCCCGCCGATGGAGCCGGACCATCGCCCCCGAGTCTTAGGAACCGGTGAACGCGACCGGCCGGCGTTCTCCAAAGGTTCCGTAAACCGTTCCCGGAAAGCGGGCCGAAAGGACCGGGTCGCTAGGCCTCGCGGCGGGTGGACGTCGGACGGAGCGAGGAGGACGCCGTGATGGCAGACCGGGACAAGGCCCCGATCATCGTGAAGCGACGACGCAAGGCGGAGCCTGACGCGCCGCACGGCGGCGCCTGGAAGGTCGCCTACGCCGATTTCGTTACGGCGATGATGGCCTTCTTCATGCTGATGTGGCTGCTCAACGCCACGACCGAGGATCAGCGCAAGGGTCTCGCCGAGTATTTCGATCCGCGCATCCCGGTCTCCCGGGTCTCGGGCGGCGGGGCCGGCGCGCTCGGCGGCGACAGCGTGTTCGCGGAGGACACGATGGCTCAGTCGGGAACCGGCGCCAGCGGTCAGCGCTCCGCGAGCGAGCGCAAGGCGAGCGGCGACACGGGGTCCATGCCGGACGGCGCGAGCCGCGACGGTCTGGCCGAGGAGTTCGCCTCCGTCGAGAACGCGTTCCGCGGCATGGCGGGCGAGAGCCTCGACGGCGACGACCTTCTGCGGCACGTGCGCACCCGCCTCACCGACGAGGGTCTGGTGATCGAGCTGTTCGATGCGGCCGACCGGCCCCTGTTCCGGCGCAGCTCGTCCAAGCCGACGCCGCGCATGGAGGTGCTGCTCGCCATGGTCGGGGAGGTGCTGACGCTCGTCGTCAACCCGGTCGCCGTGGTCGGGCACACCGATTCGACGCCCTTCGCGTCCCGCGGCGGAGGCTACGGCAACTGGGAGCTGTCCTCGGACCGCGCCCATGCCGCGCGCCGCGCGCTCGAGGAGGCCGGCGTCGCTGCGGACCGTCTCGCCCGGGTCACCGGCAAGGCCGACGCCGACCCCGCCTTCGCCGGGGATCCGGCCGATCCCCGCAACCGCCGGGTGGAGATCACGCTGCTGCGCTCGGACCTGCCGGCGCAGGCCCGCTGACCGCGACGCCGAGGGGCTTGCGCCCCGGGCCCGGCCGCCGCAATCAGGAATCCTACGCGCGGCGGGGCCTCCTTCCCCGCCAGGAGGATCCCGGGGAGGACGGCATGTTCCACGCCACCATGAACTTCGCCCTCGGCGAGGAGATCGAGGCGATCCGCGAGCAGACGCACCGCTGGGCGCAGGACCGCGTCAAGCCCCGCGCCGCCGAGATCGACCGCGACAACGTCTTCCCGCACGAGCTCTGGCGCGAGATGGGCGAACTCGGCCTCCTCGGCATCACCGTGGACGAGGACTTCGGCGGCCTCGGCATGGGCTATCTCGCGCATTCGGTGGCGATCGAGGAGGTGGCCCGCGCCTCCGCCTCGGTCTCGCTCAGCTACGGCGCGCACTCCAATCTCTGCGTCAACCAGATCAAGCTGAACGGCAGCGCCGAGCAGAAGGCGAAACACCTCCCGAAGCTCGTCGGCGGCGAGCATGTCGGCGCCCTCGCCATGTCCGAGGCCGGGCAGGGCTCCGACGTCGTCGGCATGAAGCTGCGGGCGGAGAAGCGGAACGACCGCTACGTCCTCAACGGCTCCAAGTACTGGATCACCAACGGGCCCGACGCCGACGTCCTCGTCGTCTACGCCAGGACCGACCCCGAGGCCGGGCCCCGCGGCATCACCGCCTTCCTGGTCGAGAAGGGGACGACCGGCTTCACGCAAGGCCCCCATTTCGACAAGCTCGGCATGCGCGGCTCCAACACCGGCGAGCTGATCTTCGAGGACTGCGAGATCCCCTACGACAACGTCCTCGGGGAGGAGGGCGAGGGCGTGAAGGTCCTGATGTCCGGCCTCGATTACGAGCGCGTCGTGCTCTCCGGCATCGGCGTCGGCCTGATCCACGCCATGCTCGACGAGGTCATGCCCTATCTGCACGAGCGCAAGCAGTTCGGCCGCCCGATCGGCGACTTCCAGCTGATGCAGGCCAAGATCGCCGACATGTACACGGCGATGAACACCGCCCGCGCCTATCTCTACGCCTGCGCCGGCGCCTGCGACCGCGGGCAGGTCACCCGCCAGGACGCCGCCGCCTGCGTGCTCTACTGCTCCGAACAGGCGATGAACCAGGCCGTGCAGGCGGTGCAGGCCTTCGGCGGCGCCGGCTACCTCGCCGATTCGGCCGTCTCGCGCATCTTCCGCGACGCCAAGCTGATGGAGATCGGCGCAGGCACCTCCGAGATCCGGCGCATGCTCTGCGGGCGGGAGCTGATGAAGGTCACCGCCTGAACCTTCGCCCGCTGCGGCGGGGCCGCGCCGATGGGAGTCGCATTTCTGTCCGAAATGTGAACATTTGAGACCTGCGCCGTTCATCGGACGGCGGCCTATGGTTCCGGGCGCCGGCCCAGACGGGCCGGCCCCCCCAGCGTCACGGAGGCCCCGAGTCCATGCTCCGACCGATCCTCGCCGCCGCGATCGTCGCCCTCTTCGCCGCCCCGGCCCTCGCCGGGGACGACGCCGCCCACGGGCCCGAAACCGATGCCCGCTTCGTCTCCCAGTGCCTCGACGTGCACCTGCCTCGCGGCGCCGCGACGGCGGAGGCGCGCTGCGTCGGCCTGATCTCCCTCTCCTGCATGAACCGCCCCGAGGGCGAGAGCACCGTCGGCCAGTCCGCCTGCCTCCTGCGGGAGGCTGCGGCCTGGGAGACGGTGATGGTCGCCGCGCTCGACGACCTCTCAGGCCGAGTGCGCGCGCACGAGGCGGCCGGCCCCGCCGCCGGCGCCGCGGCGAAGGCGCTGGACCGCGCCCAGTCCGCCTGGGCCGACTACGCCGAGGCCGAATGCGGCTACGCCTACGCGCTCTGGGGCGAAGGCTCCTTCCGCCAGGTCGCCGGCGCCGACTGTCGCATGAACGTGATCGCCCGCCGGGCCATCCAGCTCCGCGCCCAGATCGGCTTCGAAAGCTGACGCCGGCGCCCCCGCGCGCAGCGTGTCGGCCCCGCGGCCGGCGCGCGCACGCGCAGGCGCCCTCGGGCCGCGCCGCATCGCGATCGCCGCGCGCCGGGGCTTGCCTCCCGCCGCGCTTCGCTGCACCCCTCTGCGCAAACCCGACAGGGGGGAGAGGACGCCCATGAAGCTCGCCGTCGCCGCGCCGGACCGCGAGGCCGCGCGAACCCACCGCGCCGCCCATCTCGACGCGATCGAGACCGTCCGCGCCGCCGCCGAGACCGCCCTCGCCGGCGGCGGCGAATCCGCCCGCGCGCGCCACGAATCCCGCGGCAAGATGCTCCCGCGCGAGCGGGTCGCGACCCTGCTCGATCCCGGCTCCCCCTTCCTCGAGGTCGGCCTCACCGCCGCCCACGGTCTCTACGACGGCGCCGCCCCCGGCGCCGGCCTGATCTGCGGTGTCGGCCGCGTGATGGGGCGCGAGGTGATGGTCGTCTGCAACGACGCCACCGTGAAGGGCGGCACCTA
>DATFKM010000230.1:0-8592 GCA_035268645.1 Paracoccaceae bacterium
TCTGGGCCCCGGCGGACCCGGCGAGGCGGCTTCCGGCGCGCTGCGAGACAGGAGACACGTCGCAGCTCCGCGGATCCCCGGGAAGCGGCAGAGCGCCGAGCCGAGCGGCAAGGCGGGAAAGCGTCGGTCGAGGATCGGCGCTGGTCGGCCTTGATCTCGCGCAAGGCGCCGGCGCCGCCGACGTGGTCGATGCGGGGCGCAGCAACGCATCGGAGCCCGCCCACTTGGCCCATGACGCCGACGCCGACGACCATCCGGAGCGGAACGCGATCGATCACGAGGCGGTGATCGCGCTGCTCTCGGATCCCGCCACCCATGACGGCGAGCCCGTCGCGCGGGTCGACACCCACATCTCCCACATCTTCCTCGCCGGCGACCGGGCCTACAAGCTCAAGCGGCCGATCAGGACCAATTTCCTCGACTTTCGCACGCCGGAGCGCCGCGAAGCCGCCTGCCGGCGGGAGCTGGAGGTGAACCGCGCCTTGGCGGGAACGCTCTATCTCGACGTCCTGCCGATCGTTCGGCGCGAAGGCGCGCTGCGTCTCGGCGGCCAAGGCGAGGCCGTCGACTGGGTGGTGGCGATGCGCCGCTTCGACCGAGAGCGCGAACTCGACCGCGTCGCCGATCGCGGCGAACTCGACGTCGCCAAGGCCGAGGCGCTCGCCGACGCCGTCGCCGAAATGCATTGCGCGGCGCCCCGCACGCCACGGCACGGCGGGGCCGCGAAGGTCCGCGCCACGATACGCCAGATCGCCGGGGCGATCGAGGCCGCGCCGGGCGCCGCCCCCGCGGCCGACCGCGTCGAGGCCTGGCGGGAGGCGGCCGAGGAGCGTCTGTCGCCCTCCGCGCGCCAGCTCGAGTCGCGCCGCCGTCACGGCCATGTCCGCCGCTGTCACGGCGACCTGCATCTCGGCAACATCGTTCTGCTCGACGGCCGGCCGACGCCGTTCGACGCGCTCGAGTTCGACGAGGAGATGGCCTCGACCGACGTCCTCTACGACATCGCCTTCGTGCTCATGGATCTGCGCGAACGCGGCCTCGTCGCCGAGGCCAACGCCTTCCTCGGCCGCTACCTGTCGGTCACGCGCGACTTCTCCGGGCTCGGCCTGCTGCCGCTCTTCGTCTCGATGCGCGCGGCGGTCCGGGCGCTCGTCGCGGCCTCGCGCCAGACCCCGGAGCCGGGAGCCCCCGACGCCGACGCGCGTCTCGACTTCGCGCTGGAGGCGCTTCGGCAACGACCGGCGCCCGAACTGATCGCGATCGGCGGGCTGTCGGGCTCGGGCAAGTCGACCGTCGCCCGCCGCGCGGCGCCGCGGATAGGTCCCGGCGCCGGCGCTGTCGTGCTGCGTTCGGATCTGACCCGCAAGCGGATGTTCGGCGTGCCGCCCGAGGGCCGACTGCCCGAGGCGGCCTATCGTTCCGGCGTGGTCGCCGCCGTCTACGAACGTCTACGCCGCGACGCGGGGCGCGCGTTGCGGGCGGGCCGCCCGGTGATCCTCGATGCGACCTTCCTCGCCGCCGAGGAGCGGGAGGCGGCGCGCCGCCTCGCCGCGAGCGCGGGCGTGCCCTTCCACGGCCTCTGGCTGGCCTGCGACCCGGACGAGATGCGCAGGCGCGTCGCGGCCCGGCGCAACGACGCGTCCGACGCGGACCTGACGGTGCTGGAGCGTCAGCTGGCCGAGGCCGAGGAGCCCGCCGACTGGACCCGCATCCGTTCGGAGGGACCGGTGGACGCGGCCGTCGCGTCGACGCTCGAGGCCGTGGAAGCCGGCTAGCGCCGGGCGTCCCTCGACGCGCGCCCCGAAGTCCGGACCCATGCGCAACTCCGGTGCGGCTTGAAGCGCCGGGCCGCCGGCGACACTCTGGCCGGAGGACCGGCGCCGAGGCGGACGGGAGCAGGAGAGGCGGATGACCGAGATCTGGCGGCACCCAGAGGCCATCATGACGGCCGAACGGCTCGCAGCGCGGCTCGGCGAGCCGGATCTTCGCGTCTACGACTGCACGATGCATCTGCGCTACGAGACGGGAACCGGCCGCCCCTACCGGGTGGAGAGCGGCCGGGCCGACTGGGCGGCCGGCCACGTTCCCGGCTCGGCACATCTCGATCTGCAGGCGGACCTCTCGGATCCGGACGCGCCGACGCGCTTCATGCGCCGTACGCCGGAGGCGACGGCCGCCGCCTTCGCCGCGGCCGGAATCGGCGACGGGACGCAGGTCGTCCTCTACGCCCGGGGCAATCCGCAATGGGCGACCCGCGTCTGGTGGATGCTGCGCTGGATCGGCTTCGACGACGCGGCGGTGCTCGACGGCGGCTTCGAGACCTGGGCGGCCGAGGGACGGCCGATCGAGACGGCCCCCGCCGCCTATCCGCCCGGCACGCTCTCGGCGCGGCCGCGCCCGGATCTCTTCGTCGACAAGGCCGAGATGCTGGCCGCCCTCGGCGACGGCGCGGTCTGCACGCTGAACGCGCTGTCGCCGGATCTGCATTCCGGCGCGAACCCGCGCTACGGCCGGCCGGGACGCATTCCGGGATCGTCCAACGTCCCCGCCGTCTCGCTGACGGATCCGGAGGCGAAGACGTTCCTGCCGCCCGACGCCGTCGCGACCGCCTTCCGCGCGGCCGGCGCCACGCCTGGCCGACGCATCCTCAACTACTGCGGCGGGGGCATCGCGGCCACGCTCGACGCCTTCCTGCAGCACCAGCTCGGCTATCCGGAGATCGCGGTCTACGACGCCTCCATGTCCGAATGGGCGAGGGACGACAGCCTTCCGATCGAGACCGACTGACGCCCGGCGCCGGGGTCACACCTCGTCGGGGAAATGCCGCATCGTCAGCCGGATCGCGTTCGGCGCCGCCTGTCCCAGCCCGCAGATCGAGGCGCCCTCCATCGTCTCGCAGAGCGCTTCGAGCAGGTCGCGATCCCAGCGGTCGGCCTGCATCAGCTTCACCGCCTTGGCGCAGCCGACTCGGCAGGGGGTGCACTGGCCGCAGCTCTCGTCCTCGAAGAAGCGGAGCATGTTCAGCGCCGCGGCCTTGGCGCCGTCCGCGTCCGAGAGCACGACGACGGCGGCCGAGCCGATGAAGCTGCCATGAGCCTGCAGCACGTCGAAGTCGAGCGGCACGTCGTCGAGGCTCGCCGGCAACAGACCCGAACTCGGCCCGCCGGGCTGGAAGGCCTTGAGGACATGTCCCTCCGCCATCCCGCCGGCCGCGGCGATCACGTCGCGGAGGGTGGAGCCGGCGGGGAGCTCGTAGACCCCCGGCTTCGCGACCCGGCCGGACACCGAGTAGCGCCGGAGACCTTTGCGGCCGTTGCGCTCCACCGCGTTCAGGATTTCCGGCCCCTCGCGGCAGATGCGGGTCACCCAATGCAGCGTCTCGACGTTGTGCACCAGCGTCGGACGGCCGAAGACGCCGACCTGCGCGACGTAGGGCGGCCGATGCCGGGGCAGCCCGCGCTTGCCCTCGATCGACTCGATCATCGCGGACTCCTCGCCGCAGATGTAGGCCCCGGCGCCGCGGCGCAGATCGACGAAACCCGGCGCGACGATCCCCGCCGCCTCCAGCGCCGCGATCTCCCGGCGCAGGATCTCCAGCACCGCGGGATACTCGTCGCGCATGTAGAGAAAGCAGGTCTCCGCCTCGACCGCCCAAGCGGCGATCAGCATCCCCTCCAGCATCAGATGCGGGCGCGTCTCGAGGCACGCGCGGTCCTTGAAGGTGCCGGGCTCGCCCTCGTCGCCGTTGATCGCGAGATACCGCGGAGCGGGCGCGGCCCGCACGAAGCCCCATTTGCGCCCCGCCGGAAAGCCGGCGCCGCCGAGGCCGCGCAGCCCCGCCTCCAGCAGCGTCTCCTGCACCGCCTCCGGCGTGCGGGCGCCGCTCCGCAGCGCCTCGAGCGTCTCGTAGCCGCCGGCGGCGCGATAGGCGTCGAGCCCTTCGCAGTCCGGAATCACGGGCGCCGTGCGCCCCTCGCGCGCTGCCGCCAGCACGGCCTCCGGCGTCGCCCGGTCCACGTGGAAATGACCGACCTCCGCCGTCGGCGCCACGTCGCAGCGCCCCATGCAGGGCGCGCGCAGAACCCGGATCTCCGCCGGATCGGCGCCGGCCTCCAACGCGGCCTTGAGCGCGTCGGCCCCGGCGAGTTCGCAGGAGAGGCCGTCGCAGACCCGGATGGTGAGGGCCGGCGGCGGCGCCTCGCCTTCCTTCACGGGGTCGAAATGAGCGTAGAAGGTCGCGACCTCCCATACCTCGGCCTGCGAGAGGCGCATCTCCTCGGCCAACGCCCTGAGATGCGCGGCCGCGAGATGGCCGAAGCGGTCCTGGATCAGATGCAGATGCTCGATCAGCAGGTCGCGGCGGCGCGGGCGGTCGCCGAGAAGGCCGCGCACCTCTTCGAGCGCCGTATCGTCGAGCTGTCGGCCCTTCGGCGTGCCGCGTCCCTTGCCCCGACCCGACTTCCAGACCCCTGCGCCGCCTCGCCCGCCGTCCGACGCCATGGCCCGTCTCCCTCTTCGTGCTCCGGCCGAGCCTAGGCGGCGTGCGGCCTTCGCGGTGGCTCGAAAGCGACCTGGCGACGTCCCGGAGGGACCTCCCCGGTTTCCTCCCGGCGCCTCCGGTCCTAACTAGTCGACATGACCGCATCGCTCCGCAACGCCTGTGTCGTCCTCCTGCTCGTCGCCGCGCCCGCCGCGGCCGAGCCCGAAGCGCCGGTCCCGCCCGATCTCGCGGAGGCCGGGGAGGATCTGAGCCCCGCGGAGTGGCGGCGGCTCGTGGCGGGGCGCACCGTCTGGTATCGCATCGGCGAGGCGATCTGGGGGCGCGAGCGCTACGCCTCGGGCGCCGATCGGGTGGTGTTCCAGTTCCCCGACGGCGACTGCGTCGAGGGAGGCTGGGTCTATCTGGAACCTTGGTACTGCTTCGAATTCGAGGCGGGAGAAGGCCTCGGCGGGCCGCATTGCTTCCGGCATCTGCGCCACGAGGGGGAGTTCTGGGCGCTCGGCATGGCAGGGGAGCCGCAGCGGGTCGAGCGGATCGACGACACGCCGCTGACCTGCGGCCCCGACGCCGTCAGCTGAGGGCGCGGCCGCCGATGTCGGTGCGGTGGAAGCCGCCCGGCCAATCGATCCGCGCCACCCCGGCATAGGCGCGGGAGAGCGCTTCGGCGAGGTCCGCGCCTTGGGCGCAGAGGTTCAGGACCCGGCCGCCGGCGCTCAGGACGCGGCCCTGTTCGGGTTTCGTTCCGGCGTGGAAGACCACGCATCCGGGTTCGGCGGCGGCCGCGTCGAGCCCGCCGATCGGCTCGCCCATGGCGTAGGCGCCCGGGTAGCCCTTCGCGGCGATCACCACGCAGGCGGCGGCTCCGTCGCGCCACGCGGGCGCCGGAACCGCGGCCAGGCGCCCTTCGGCGGCGGCGCGGAGGAGCGGGAGCAGGTCCGAGGCGAGCCGCAGCATCAGCACCTGGCATTCGGGGTCGCCGAAACGGGCGTTGAACTCGACGAGCTTCGGCCCTTTCGCGGTCAGCATCAGGCCGGCGTAGAGCACGCCGCGATAGGGCGTGCCGCGGCGCGCCATCTCGGCCACGACCGGGCGCACGATCTCCGCCATCGCGCGTCCCTCGAGCTCAGGCGTCAGCACGGATGCGGGCGAGTATGCCCCCATGCCTCCGGTGTTCGGCCCTCGGTCGCCGTCGAAGGCGCGCTTGTGGTCCTGCGCCGCGCCGAACGGGATCACGGTCTCGCCGTCGCAGAGCACGAAGAGGCTGGCCTCCTCGCCCTGCATCATCTCCTCGATCACACAGGCGGCGCCGGGCGTCCCGAACAACGCGTCCAGGGCGGCGAGCGCCTCTTCGAGGGTCTCGGCCACCGTCACGCCCTTTCCCGCCGCGAGGCCGTCGGCCTTCACCACGATGGGCGCGCCCTTCGCCTCGACATGGGCGCGGGCGGCCGCAAGATCCTCGAAGCGCGCCCAGGCCGCGGTCGGGGCGGAGACGGCGTCGGCGATCTCCTTGGCGAAGGTCTTGGAGGTCTCGAGCCGGGCCGCCGCAGCGGAGGGGCCGAAGCAGGGGATGCCCGCCTCCGCCAGCGCGTCGGCGACGCCGGCGGCGAGCGGCGCTTCAGGGCCGACGACGACCAGCGCCGCGTCGATCTCCCGCGCCAGGGCGAGGACCGCCTCGGGCTCATCCATCGCGCAGGGCCGACTTTCGGCCACCGTCGCGATCCCGGCGTTGCCGGGCGCTGAGACGAGGCGCGGGGCCTCGGGCGACTGAGCGAGCTTCCACGCCAGGGCGTGCTCGCGCCCGCCGCCGCCGAGGATCAGGATGGTGGACATCGGCCGCTCCGTCTCGGGTTCGGCGCGGGCGTGGACGCGCCCGCGGATGCCGGGTCAGGGCGCGACGCCGGACCCTTGGCGCCCCTCGCCGAGCCCCCGGGGGCTCGGCGGCGGGCCGAGGGGGCTCGATGCCCCCGAGGCCCGCGCCCCCTTCGGAAGGGACGCGGGCGGCCGGCCGTCAGGCGATCTCGGCGAGCTTGGCGACGATGGCGTCGCCCATCTCGGAGGTGGTGACGGGGGCGCGGTCGCCGGCCTGCATCAGGTCGGCGGTGCGCACGCCGTCGGCGAGGACGCCGTCGATGGCCCGCTCGATCAGGTCGGCCTCGCCGCCGGCGTCGAAGCTGTAGCGCAGCGCCATGCCGAAGGAGAGGATGCAGGCGATCGGGTTCGCCTTGCCGCTGCCGGCGATGTCGGGGGCGGAGCCGTGCACCGGCTCGTAGAGCGCCTTCGGCCGGCCGTTCGCCATCGGCGCGCCGAGCGACGCCGAGGGCAGCATCCCGAGCGAGCCGGTCAGCATCGCCGCCACGTCCGACAGCATGTCGCCGAACAGGTTGTCCGTCACGATGACGTCGAACTGCTTGGGCCAGCGCACCAGCTGCATGCCGCCGGCGTCGGCGTACATGTGCTCGAGCTCGACGTCGGGGTACTCGGCGTCGTGCACCTCCTGCACCACGTCGCGCCAGAGCACGCCGGATTCCATCACGTTGGCCTTCTCCATCGAGCAGACCTTGTTGCGTCGGCGGCGCGCCAGCTCGAAGGCGGAGCGGGCGACGCGGGCGATCTCGCTCTCGGTGTAGCGCTGGGTGTTGATGCCGACGCGCTCGTTGCCTTCCTCGAACACGCCGCGCGGCTCGCCGAAATAGACGCCCGAGGTCAGCTCGCGGATGATCATCACGTCGAGGCCGGAGATCACCTCCTTCTTCAGCGACGAGAAGTCGGAGAGCGCGTCGAAGCAGACCGCGGGGCGGAGGTTGGCGTAGAGGTCCATCTCCTTGCGCAGGCGCAGCAGCCCGCGCTCGGGCTTCACGCTGAAGTCGAGCTTGTCCCATTTCGGGCCGCCGACGGCGCCGAGGAGCACCGCGTCGGCCGCCTGCGCCTTCTCCATCGTGGCGTCGGCCAGGGGCGCGCCGTGCAGGTCGTAGGCGCAGCCGCCGACGAGATCCTCCGAGACGTCGAAGGCGAGGCCGCGCTCGGCGCCGAACCAGTCGATGACCTTGCGGACCTCGGCCATCACCTCGGGGCCGATGCCGTCGCCGGGCAGGATCAGGAGGGTGTTCGGCATGGTCGGGCGCTCCTCGTCTTTCGGCCTACGCGGCGGGCCGGGGTCCGGTAGCCCCGGGCGCACGTGGGGTCAAGGCGGCCTCAGCCGGTCAGGCCGCGGCGGATCAGGTTGAGCCCGGCGACGACGAGGACGGCGAGCGTGACCTTGCGGAACACCGCCGGGTCGAGGCGGTCCTGCACCGCGAGGCCGAAGGCCATGCCGAGCAGCGCCGGGGCCAGCATGACGAGGGTCAGCGTCCCCCCCTGCCCCAGCAGCAGGCCCGAGCGCAGATGCGCGGCCACCAGCACGATCGAGCCGATGAGGAAGCTGATGCCCTGGGCGCGGACCGCGTCGCGCTTCTCGACCTCCAGCGCGGCGAGGTAGAGCACCACGGGCGGCCCCCAGATGCCGGAGAGCCCGCCGAAGAAGCCGCCGACGAGGGCGACGCCGCCCTCCACCGGCAGCTCCATGCGCTTCGAGGGCTTCGGCAGGCGCAGGCCGAGCAGCTGCAGGACGCCGAAGGCGAAGACGCCGGCGCCGAGGATCAGGAACAGCACCCGGTCCGGCAGCACCGCGACGAGCTGGGCGAAGAGGCCGATCAGCACGAAGAGCATCAGGTTGAGCCGCCAGAAGCGCTTGAGGCTGCTCCAGGCGGCGCCGAAGCCCTGGCGGAAGGTCTGCCAGACGTTGGTCACCACGGTCGGCCCGATCAGCGCCGCGACGGCGAGCGTGGGCGGATAGACCGAGCCGAGGCCGGAGAGCGCGATCAGCGGCAGCGCGAAGCCGACGGCGCCCTTCACGAAGCCGGCGGCGGTCATGAAGACGAGGCCGAGGGCGAGCGCGGCGAGGCCGTGCTCCGCGAGGAGGCTGTCGAGCGGCATGGCCGGGGTCATAGCCTTCGCCGCGGGCGGCGGAAAGGCGCCGCGGATGCGAGCAATTTCCGGAACGTTTCGCCGCAGGGGCGTGCAATCTTGTTGCGCGCGCGTTGACGAGCCCGGGG
>DATFKM010000231.1:0-4849 GCA_035268645.1 Paracoccaceae bacterium
CGGCAGGTCGCACAGCTCCGCCGGGCGGTCCTCGCCGTCGCGGCAGGCGACCTCGAACCGCGCGCCCGGTCCCGCGCCGGCCTCGTCGAGCCGCACGATCGCCACGCCGCAGCGCTGGAACGGCGACCAGGCGGTCGAGCACACGCGCCCGGCCGGGACGCCGCCGCGCGTCAGGCTGTCGCCGACCCGGGCGATGCCGCCGGAGACGCGCAGGCCCCAGGTCCGGCGGCGTCGATCGGCCCCCTCCAGGGCGCGCTTGCCGATGAAATCCGGCTTGTCGAGGTCGACCATGCTGCCGAGGCCGGCGGCGAAGGGGGTCACCGTCGCGTCGAAATCCGACCCGGCATTGAGCAGGCCGGCCTCGATCCGGCGGGCGCCGCCCACGGCGACGGGGATCATGCCGAAGGGCGCGCCGGCCTCGAGCAGGCGCTCGCCCACCGCGCGCGCGTCGATCTCGGGCCCCAGATAGATCTCCCAGCCCAGCTCGTTGGTGAAGCCCGACCGCGTGATCACGACCTCCTGGCCGGCGATCGTCACCCGCGCGGCGTCGAAATACCGGAACCGGTCTGGGTAGGGGCTGTCGATCGCCGCCGCGAGGACGCGCAGCGCGTCGGGGCCCTGGACCTGGCTGATCCAGACGTCGGGGTCGACGATCTCGACGTCCATCCCCCGGGAATGGGCGCGCAACCAGTCCGACAGGTCGCCGTCCGCCTGCCCGTACCAGAAGCGATCCTCGGCGAGACGGACGAGAACGCCGTCGAGGATCATCCCGCCGTGGTCGTAGCAGGCGAACTGGTAGCTGCAGCGGCCGACCCGCGTCTTCGCCACGTCGCGGGTGAAGACGCGGTTCAGCAGCGCCTCCGCGTCGGGCCCGCGGATCTCGACCGGCAGCTCGCCCGTGTGGCGCAGGATGACCTGGCGCCGCAGCCGCCAGTACGCCTCGTCCGCCGACACCTCTCCCATCGACATCGCCGTCAGCCGGCGGTTGTAGATGGTGTAATACGGCTCAAAGGGCAGCTCCTGAAAGGCGAGCGGATGGGGCACCATCGTGCGCGCGAATTCGCTCGCCCGGCCGTCGTCGCCGGACAGCGGCATCACGGCGAAGCGCAGGTCGCGGTGCAGGACCGACATCGTCATCTTCGTTCTCCTCCCACGGGTGGACGGCCCTGCCCCGTACCGTCCCGCATCGGTCGCCGGGCCCCCTCCGGCACCGACAGGCGCGCGTGCGGGGTCCGGCACCTCCCGGACAATACCGCCAAGCCGGCGGGGGTCCGGCTCACCTGCGACGGGGTTGTGCGCGCCAGCGACACGGGGGCCGGGGAGCGGCGCGCGGCGATGCCCCGAACGCCGCGCATACCGCGACTCGGCGCCCTGTGTTACGCTACGTCGTCTCGTAAGGGGTGATCCGGTGCCTGTCCGCAGGTGTGGCGCGCTGGAGGTCTCCGATGCCGCTCGATCAGGATCCCGCCAAGGAGTTGAGGGCCAAGCTGAAGCTGGCCAGGTCCGGTCCGCTCTCCTTCGCGCTCGTCCTCGGAAAGAAGCCCGAGACGACGGCCTTTCTGATGGACAAGAAGAAGACGCCCGACCTCCTCCTCAAGGAGGCCAGGAAACAGCCCGACGTGGACCGCGCGAAGAGCTGCGGCGGCACGGTTTCGGCAGAGGGCAGCAAGCTGTTCCTGCGCTGCGCGGACGACCCGCCGACGGGCCTCGTCAAGAAGCTCAAGGCCTTCCTGAAGGCGAACAGGCTGGAGATGAAGCCGGTCGTCCTGATGGCGGACGGGCAGGAATTCGAGGCGGAGCCGGAAGACGACACGGCCCGCCCGCAGGCCGGCCCGCCCGAGGGCACGGACAGGGGCACGGGCGGGGGCGCGGCGGAGGCCGGGGCGCTGGAGCGGCGGCTGGACGGGATCGCGGACCGCGCGGAGGGCCTGCCGGAGACGGCCGCGGCGCAGGTCCGGGCCGGCCTCAAGGGCGCCTTCCAGGCAATCGGGGCCGGCAGGCTCGACGAGGCGGCGCTGCGGCTCGACCGGCTCGAGGAGGCGCTGGCGGAGGCGAAGCGCGAGACGGTGGCCCGCCCGCCGCCCGATCGCCGGGCGGGCGGCGACGAGAGGGCGGAGGCGGCGTGGCGGGCCGCCTCGGCCAGGCTCGCGCCGCGCGTGCAGGCGGCGGTGGCGCAGGAGTCGGGCGATGCGCGCAAGATCGCGACCCTCTGGGCCCATGCCGGGAAGAAGGCGGCCAAGGGGGATTTCGCAAGCGCGCTCAAGGCGGCCTCGGTTCTCGCCGGCCTGATGCGCGCGGCCGGCGAGAGCCGGGGCCGCGGCTCCGGGCAGGACGGGCCCGGCCGCGAGACCGAGGCGTGGCAGAAGATCGCCCCAGCGATGGAGACCGTCGTCGCCCGCGCGTCCGGCGCCCGGCCGGAGGTCGCGCAGACGCTCGGCACGGCCTGGGGCAAGGCCGTCACGGCCGCCGAGGCCGGCAGGCACGCCGAGGCGCTTGCCATCGCGGGGAAGATGCGCAGGACGCTGAAGGCACTCGGGGCCCGCTCGCGCAAGGCCCGCCTGCAAGGGGCCGGCGCGCGGCCCTCCGGGGCCGGGGATCCCGCCGCGCGGAAGGCGCTCGCGAAGGAGTTCGCGGCGATCAGGCCGCGGATCGGGGCGCTTCTCGGCGAGGCCGCTCCGGCGGAGCGAACGGCCTTGCAGAAGCTTCTCAAGGCTTTCGCCAGGGAGGCGAAGTCGGGCGCGGGCGAGCGTGCGCGCGCCTCGCTGGAGACGCTCGAGGCGCGGATGGCCGAGATCGCCAACGGCCGGGTCGCGCGCCGGCAGGCCCGCGCCGCGAGGCTCGCGGCGGCCCGGGAGCGCGCGACGGCGCTCCGCGCGCGGCTCGACCGGCTCGCCGCCGCCCTGGAGAGCGCGGGATGACCGACCTGCAGCGGGAACTCGACGAGATCCGCGCCGAGATCGCCGTGCTCGAGGCCGAGCTCGGCGAATTGCGGCAGGAAGCGTGGGCGGACGGCAAGCTCGACCCGGCCGAAGAGGCCGGGATCGAGGACACCCGCACGCTGCTCGACGAGGCCCGGGACGCCCGGCAGGAGATCCAGCTTCGGATCGCGCAGTCGGCAGCCCCCGCCGGGCCGAAGGGCGGGGACGCGCCCGGGGCGGACGATCAGCCGGCGATCGTCGCGGTGCAGGCCGGCATCGGGGGGTCGGTCGGGCAGGCGGGGAAGAACGCCCCGCAGGACGTGGCCACCGTGCAGGATCTTTTGAACCGCAACGGGGCGCGCCCCGCGCTCGACGTGGACGGCCTGTGCGGACCGAAGACCGTGGGCGCGATCGCCGCCTTCCAGAAGACTAGCCTCGGCTTCGCGGACGGCCGGGTCGACGTCGGAGGCCAGACCTGGGCCGCGTTGGTCGGCGTGTCCTCCGGGGCGGCGGCCGGGGGCGGCGGGGGCGCGCCCGCTCCTGCCGGGCCGGGCGGCGGGACACAGCCGGAGGCGGGCCCCTCCGGGCCGGTCCCGGTGACCATCCTGCCCCCAAAGGAAGAGCAGATCCCGCCCGCGCCAACCGACGACGGCGGCCTCCCCCTGTTCCGGGAGACCTTCGTCACGGCGGGGCCTTTCACGTTCAAGTGCCAGTTCGACGCGAAGGGAAATCTCGTCAGCTGCGAAGCGGAGACGAATGTCGGCGGGCTGGTGCTCGCGATTCCGCTGGGTCTCTACACGCTCTCGGGCGGCTTTCAACTCCTCCAGGTGAACACGGCCGTGCTGAACGCGGAAGGCCCTGTCGTGCCGGTGACGATGAAGGTCGCGCTCAAGGGCTTCGGGGCCGTGGAGTTCGGCGTCGAGGTGTTCAAGGCAACCTACGAGCTGTCGCTCGACGGCTATACCGAGGCCCGCAAGATCCTGATCAACAGGGAAGATCCAGCTGCCACGACCTCGGATGTCCCGGAGCCGACGCAGGTCTTCGTCAAGGGGACCGGCGAGTGCAAGATCTCGGGCGGCAAGGGGGTGGAAGTCGGCGCCGTCATCATGAAGGCTGAATACGACAAGCTCCTGATCGTCACGATTCACAAGGGCCCCTCGATCACGGTCGAGCGCGGGCCGGGCGTGGACAAGTTCAATGACGATGTCCTCGCGGCGATCGAGCTCGCGAAGAAGAACCCCGAGATGATCGGCACGGGCCCCACCGCGGGCTGGAGCCCCGGGGACCCGGCGGAAGAGCTCGAGCCCGGGCGCGAGGAGCTGGAGGCCGACGCGATGCAGCAGATCGCGGACGCGGCCCAGCGGGCCCTGGTGGAGAAGAGCGAGCAGACCCTCCGCCAGCGGCGGGCCGCGCTCGAGGATCCGGCCGTGGTGGGCGGCGCGAACTCGATGTACCAGAAGGATCCGGCGCAGGCCGCCAAGCTGTACGGCGCGCTGTGGCAGCAGCGGACCGACGCGATCGCGGCCGCCGCCGCCTATTCCCCCTACCACGACGGCGGCCCCGCCGCGCCGGAGGCGAAGGTGATCGAGGCCGAGACGCTCGCCGGCAATTGCGAGAACGTGCGCCAGGCGTTTCGCGCGGCCGATGCGCAATGGGGCTACGGCCAGAACACCGTCTGGGCCGACGAGGCGGACGATGCCGCGGGCGGGCAGACGGGCGGGCAGACGGGCGGGCAGACGGGCCAGGAGGACGAGGGGTCGATCGTCGATGACGTTCTCGACTTCTTCGGCCTGGGCGACGACGACAAGAAGGACTAGCGACGCGCGGCGGGGGTCGGGCCGAGATGCGCGCCCCCGCAGGCGGGGCTGACGCCCCGTTTTCCGCACGGGGCCGATGCCGATCGCCCCTGGCGGGATCGTCCGCGGCGGGGC
>DATFKM010000232.1:0-3857 GCA_035268645.1 Paracoccaceae bacterium
ACCACCTCCCCGGCCTCGTGCTCTCGGACGGTTCCACCCTGACCGAGACCGTCGCCATCTGCCGCTTCATCGAGGGGCTGCAGCCCGAGCCGAACCTGATGGGCCGCGATCCGCTGGAAGCGGCGCGCATCGAGATGTGGCAGCGCCGGGTCGAGCTGATGCTGATGCTCCCGGTCGCCTTCGTGTTCCGCCACTCGCACCCCTCGATGGCCGAACTCGAGACCCAGGTGCAGGAATGGTCCCAGGCCAACCGCCCGCGCGTCGCGGCGGCGCTCGACCTGCTGGACCGCCGCCTTCGGGAGACGCCGTACATCGCCGGGGACCGCTTCACGATCGCCGACATCACCGCCTACGTCTCGCTCGACTTCATGCGCGTCACCAGGATCCGCATCCCCGAGAGCCACGCCGCCCTCCTCGCCTGGCAGGCCGGACTCCGCGAGCGGCCTTCGCTGCAGAGGCCCGCCGCTTGATCCGCCCCCAGCCGCATCCCCTTCCGGCCGAACGCGAGCCGATCGCCTTCGCGGCGCCGGTTCTGTTGCTGGGCGGAGGGCCGGTCGATCCGGGCGCGCTGGACGACCTCGCCGCCCGCTGCGGCGCGGTGGTGGCGGCCGACGGCGGCGCCAACCGCCTCCGCGCCGGCGGCCCGCGCCCGGCGGCCGTGATCGGCGACATGGACAGCCTCGAGGACCGCGCCTGGTGGGAGGCGGCCGAGGACGTCGAGGTCGTCGCGGTGACCGAGCAGGACACCACCGACCTCGAGAAGTGCCTGCGCCTGACCCGCGCGCCCCTCTATCTGGGGGCCGGCTTCCTCGGCGGACGCTTCGACCACGCCCTCGCCGCGCTGCACGCGCTGCTGCGCCACGCCGACCGGCGCATCGTCCTCGTCGGCGAGGAGGACGTCGCCTTCCTCGCGCCCCGCGACTGGCGCGCCGGGCTCGCGCCCGGCGCGCGCGTCTCGCTCTGGCCGCTGACGCCGGTCACGGTCGAGGCCTCCTCCGGTCTGGTCTGGCCCGCCGAGGCGCTGGCGCTCGAGGTCGGGCGCGTGATCGGCACCTCGAACCGCGCCGCCGCGCCCGAGGTCCGGGTGCGCTTCGATCGCCGCGGCTGCATCGTGATGCTCGAGCGGCGGTTCCTCGACCCGGCCGTGGAGAGCCTGCCGGAGGCGGGCTGAATTCCACAGCCGTCCGCGACGGAATTACCTATTCCATTTTCTGAATGACGTCATACATTGGCGTCCGAGGTTCCATGCCATGCGGGAGGACGCCGTGGACGCCAGCCAGACCCCCGAGGTCGCCGCCTTCTTCGACGAGGCCACCTTCACCGTCTCCTACGTCGTGAAGGATCCGTCCTCGAACGCCTGCGCCATCGTCGATTCGGTGCTGGACTACGATCCGGCGGCGGGCCGCACCGACACCGCCTCGGCCGACGCGATCGTCGAGCATGTCGAGAGGAACGGGCTGAGCGTCGATTGGCTGCTCGAGAGCCACGTCCACGCGGACCATCTCTCCGCCGCGCCCTACCTGCAGAAGAAGCTCGGCGGCAAGATCGGCATCGGCGAGAACATCACCGTGGTGCAGGACACCTTCGGCAAGATCTTCAACGCCGGCACCGAGTTCGAACGCGACGGCAGCCAGTTCGACCGGCTCTTCAAGGAGCAGGACCGCTTCGCGATCGGCGCCCTTCAGGCCTCCGTGCTGCACACCCCGGGCCACACGCCGGCCTGCCTGACCTACGTGATCGGCGACGCCGCCTTCGTCGGCGACACCATCTTCCAGCCGGACTTCGGCACGGCGCGCTGCGACTTCCCCGGCGGCTCGGCCGAACAGCTCTGGGAGTCGATCCAGAAGATCCTGAGCCTGCCGGACGAGACCCGCATCTTCACCTGCCACGACTACAAGGCCCCCGGCCGCGACGCGTTCGCCTGGGAGTCGACGGTCGGCGAGCAGAAGGCGAAGAACGTGCATGTCGGCGAGGGCAGATCGGCCGAGGACTTCGTGAAGATGCGCACCGAGCGGGACGCCAAGCTCGGCATGCCGCGGCTGATCCTCCCCTCGATCCAGGTGAACATGCGCGCCGGGCGCATGCCCCCGGCCGAGGACAACGGGGTGAGCTACCTCAAGATCCCCGTCGACGCGCTCTGACGCGGCTCCGCCCCGGGGCGATCCGGACGGCCCCTCGCGCCCTTGCGGGCGCATCGGCCCCGCCCTGATCCCCCCGGGGCGGCCTTCGACCGGCGCCCGCACGCCAGGGGCCGGTGACAAGACCAATCCTCAGGGAGGTCCCGGACATGGAAATGCGCCACGTCGCCCCCGACTTCGCCGTCTCGCCGCAGCTCGGCCCCGGCGACGTCGGTCTCGCCGCCGCCCAGGGCGTCCGCGCCATCGTCTGCAACCGCCCGGACGGCGAGGGCGACGACCAGACCCCGTCGGCCGAGATCGCGGCGGCGGCGAAGGCCCACGGCCTCGCCTTTCGCCACGTGCCGGTGCGTTCCGGGGCGGTGACCGACGCCGACGCGGCCGCGATGGCCGAGGCGCTGGCGGAACTGCCCGCCCCGGTCCTCGCCTATTGCCGCACCGGCGCCCGGTCGATCACGCTCTGGTCGCTCGCCCAAGCGCCGCGGCTCTCGACCCCGGCGATCCTCGCGGCGGCCGAGGGCGCGGGCTACGATCTCTCGGGCCTCGCCGACCGGCTCGACGCCCGCGGGGCCGGCGTCGGCGCCGGCCCGCCCGCGCGGCGGAACGCCCACGACGTGGTGATCGTCGGCGGCGGGGCGGCGGGGATCGCCACCGCCGCCTCGCTGCTGAAGCGCCGTCCCGGCCTCGACGTCGCGGTGATCGAGCCGCAGGACGTGCACCATTACCAGCCGGGCTGGACGCTCGTCGGCGGCGGCGTGTTCGACCGGCGCGACACCCTGCGCGCGATGCACCAGGTGATGCCCGCCGGCGTGCGTCGGATCCGCGCCGCCGTGGCGGAGTTCGCGCCCGAGCGGTCGGAAGTCGTCCTCGAGGACGGCGAGCGCATCGGCTACCGCGCCCTCGTCGCGGCGCCGGGCCTGAAGCTCGACTGGGACGGTGTCGAGGGCCTGCGCGAGACCCTGGGGCGCAACGGCGTCACCTCCAACTACCTCTTCGACATGGCGCCCTACACCTGGGAGCTGGTGCAGGGGCTTCGCGGGGGCAGGGCGCTGTTCACCCAGCCGCCGATGCCGATCAAGTGCGCCGGCGCGCCGCAGAAGGCGATGTATCTCGCCTGCGACGCCTGGCGGCGGAAGGGGCGGCTCGGCTCGATCGAGGTCGAGTTCCTGAACGCTGGCGGCGCGCTCTTCGGCGTCTCCGAATACGTGCCGGCGCTGATGGAGTACGTGAGGCGCTACGGAATCGCGCTGAGCTTCGAGCACAGGCTCGTCGCCGTCGACGGAAGCTCGAAGACCGCGACCTTCGAGACCCCCGACGGCCGCGTCACGCGCGAATTCGACATGCTGCACGCCGTGCCGCCGCAGACCGGGCTCGACGTCGTGCGCCGCTCGCCCCTCGCCGACGCCAAGGGCTGGATCGAGGTCAGCCCGGAGACGCTCCAGCATCCGCGCTACGGCGACGTGTTCGGGCTGGGCGACGCCTGCTCGGCGCCCAACGCCAAGACCGCGGCCGCCGTGCGCAAGCAGGCCCCGGTGGTGGCCGAGAACATCGTCGCCGACATTGCCGGGCGCGCGCCCGTGGCGCAGTATGACGGCTATGGCTCCTGCCCGCTGACGGTCGAGCGGGGCCGCATCGTGCTGGCCGAGTTCGGCTATGGCGGCACGCTGCTGCCCAGCTTCCCGAAGGTGCTGATCGACGGGACGAAGCCCTCGCGCCTCGCCT
>DATFKM010000233.1:0-4279 GCA_035268645.1 Paracoccaceae bacterium
TGGCCGGTGCCGAAGGCCATCGCCGCCTCGATCAGCAGGCCGATGCGGTGGGCCGGGACGCGCGAGGCGTCGTGCCCGCCATGCACGACGAAGCGGCCCGCCTCGACCGGCGTGAGTTCCCGCCGGACCTGGGCCACCCAGTCCCGGTCGTCGAGCTTCGCCACGGCGAAGGGCCTCGCGCCATGCGCGGCGGCGAGAAGGGCGAGCGCCACGGCGTCCGGTTCCGCCTCGAAATAGCCGCCCACCTCCCAGAGGCCGGAGCCGTCCTCGATCTCCAGCACCGCGACGGCGGAGGGCTCGGGACGGAGCGTCTCCAAGGCTTCGCCGAGCGCCTCGGCGGGCGTCTGCGCGGGGGCGGTGGTGAGCGCGGTCCAGGTGGTCATGCGCCCTGTTGCGGGCGCCGCCGGCCGGCGTCAAGGGCGGCCGGGCGCGGCCCCGACGACGCGGCCGTCAGGCGGAGACGCCGACCGGGCAGGTGACGCCGGTGCCGCCGAGCCCGCAATAGCCGCCGGGGTTCTTGGCGAGGTACTGCTGGTGGTAGTCCTCGGCGAAATAGTACTCCGGCGCCGGCAGGATCTCCGTCGTGATCCGGCCGAGCCCGGCGGCCTTCAGCCGCGTCTGGAACTCGGCCTTCGTGGCCTCCGCCGCGGCCTTCTGCGCGGGTGTCGCGCAGTAGATGCCGGACCGGTACTGCGACCCGACGTCGTTGCCCTGACGCATCCCCTGCGTCGGGTCATGCCCCTCCCAGAAGACCTTCAGAAGAGTCTCGTAGGCGATCTCGGACGGGTCGAACACCACCTGCGCCACCTCGTTGTGGCCGGTGCGCCCCGTGCAGACCTCGCGGTAGGTGGGGTTCGGAGTGATGCCCCCGGCGTAGCCGACCGAGGTCACCCAGACGCCGGGCAGCGGCCAGAACAGCCGCTCGACGCCCCAGAAGCAGCCCATGCCGAAGACGGCGACCTCCGTCCCTTCCGGATGAGGCCCCTTCAGCGGGCGTCCGTTGACGAAATGCAGTTCCGCCGTCGGGATCGGATCGGGCCGGCCGGGCAGCGCGGTGGCGGCGGTCGGCAGCTCTGACGACTTGCGGGTGAAGAACATGGGCGGGGGCTCCCCTTCGTAAGCGACGTTACAGACATAGTGGGCCGGCCGGCCGGAGCCCAGCCCGCGCCGCTCCCCTTCCCGCGAGGCGGTGGCGGCGGTCACACCCGCGGCGGTCGTCCCCGCACGGCGTTCGCGACCAGCGCGATCGCGAAGAGGATGAGGAACACCACGAACAGCACCTGCGCGATGTTGGCCGAGATCATCGCCACGCCGCCGAAGCCGAGCGCCCCGGCGATCAGGGCGAGCACGAGGAAGAGAATGGCCCATCCGAGCATGGCGCGCCTCCTTGAATCGTCTGCGGATCAGGAAGCAACGCACGCCCCGGCAGCCGGTTCCACGGCGCGGAACCGGCTGCCGGAGCCGGCGTTGCTGATCGCGAACCAGGCCATTCGCAGGAGGAAGCCACAATGAAACCGATCGTAACCGGGATCATCGTCGCCGTCGCGATCATCGCCGCCTTCGTCGCCGGCATGCAGATCGAGTTCCGCGAACAGACCCCGGCCGAAGCCTTCGGCGAGGCGGTGGAGGAGATCGCCGAGAGCGCGGAGGAGGCCGCGGACGACGCGGAGGACGCGGCCGACGACGCGACCCAGTGACCCCCGCCGGACGGGAACGGATGCGGAACGGCGCTTTCCCCGGAGACCGTGACGCGCTACCTTCCCGCCCATGACGCAAGCCGAGGATCACGAGGCGTTCGAGGACGCCTCCGCGCCCAGCCTTTCGCAGCGCGCCATGGCGGCGCGGGGGACGCCCCATCTCGACGGGCTGAACCGGCCGCAGCGCGAAGCGGTGGAGGCGCTGGACGGCCCGGTGCTGGTGCTCGCCGGCGCCGGGACCGGCAAGACCAAGGCGCTGACCTGCCGGATCGCGCACCTGCTGGCCACCGGGCGGGCGAAGCCGTGGGAGATCCTGGCGGTCACCTTCACCAACAAGGCCGCGCGGGAGATGAAGCACCGCGTCGGCCAGCTGGTCGGCGGCGCGATCGAGGGGATGCCGTGGCTCGGCACCTTCCACTCGCTCGGCAACAGGATCCTGCGCCGCCACGCGGAACTGGTCGGACTCGAGAGCAACTTCACGATCCTGGACACCGACGACCAGCTGCGGCTGCTGAAGCAGCTGCTGCAGGCCGAGGGGATCGACGAGAAGCGCTGGCCGCCGCGGCTGCTGGCCGGGCTGATCGACCGCTGGAAGAACCGCGGCTGGACGCCGGAGGCGCTGCCGCCGGACGAGGCCTCGGGCTTCAACCGGCGGGGCGGCGAGCTCTACGCCGCCTATCAGCGGCGGCTGAAGGAGCTGAACGCCGTCGATTTCGGCGACCTGCTGCTGCACTGCGTGACGATCTTCCGCACCCATGACGACGTGCTGGAACAGTGGCGCCGGCGCTTCCGCTACATCCTCGTGGACGAGTACCAGGACACCAACGTCGCGCAGTATCTCTGGCTGCGGCTGCTCGGCGACGGGCACCGCAACGTCTGCTGCGTCGGCGACGACGATCAGTCGATCTACGGCTGGCGCGGCGCCGAGGTCGGCAACATCCTGCGCTTCGAGAAGGACTTCCCCGGCGCCACCGTGGTGCGGCTGGAGCAGAACTACCGCTCGACGGCGAACATCCTCGCCGCCGCCTCCGGCGTGATCCGCGCCAACGAGGGGCGGCTCGGCAAGACGCTGTGGACCGAGGCGGACCAAGGCGAGAAGGTCCGCCTGATCGGCCATTGGGACGGCGAGGAGGAGGCGCGCTGGATCGGCGAGGAGATCGAGGCGATGCGGCGCGGCACGCGCGGGCTCGAGCCGCTCGGCCTCGACGGCATGGCGATCCTGGTTCGGGCTTCGTTCCAGATGCGCGCCTTCGAGGACCGCTTCCTGACCATCGGCCTGCCCTATCGCGTGATCGGCGGTCCGCGCTTCTACGAGCGGATGGAGGTGCGGGACGCGATGGCGTATTTCCGCCTCGCGGTCTCGCCGGCCGACGACCTCGCCTTCGAGCGGATCGTGAACACGCCGAAGCGGGGGCTGGGCGACAAGGCGCAGCAGACCGTGCAGGTCGTGGCGCGGGAGGCCGGCGTCCCGCTCGTCGAGGGCGCGGCGCTCGTGGTCGAGCGGGAGATGATCCCCGCCAAGGGCCGCAACCGGCTCCGCACGCTGCTGGAGGGGATCGCCCGCTGGCACGCGGCCTCGGAGGCGGGCGAGCCGCATGTCGAGCTCGCCGAGCGGATCCTCGACGAGAGCGGCTACACCGGCATGTGGCAGGGCGACAAGTCGCCGGAGGCGCCGGGCCGGCTCGAGAACCTCAAGGAGCTGGTGCAGGCGCTCGACGAATTCGAGAACCTCCAGGGCTTCCTCGAGCATGTCGCGCTGGTGATGGACGCCGGGTCGGAGGACGGGGGCGAGAAGGTCTCCATCATGACGCTGCACGCGGCGAAGGGGCTCGAGTTTCCGGCGGTGTTCCTGCCGGGCTGGGAGGACGGGCTGTTCCCCTCGCAGCGGAGCATGGACGAGAGCGGGATGAAGGGCCTCGAGGAGGAGCGGCGCCTCGCCTATGTCGGCCTGACGCGGGCGCGGGAGCGGCTGACCGTCAGCTTCGCGGCGAACCGGATGGTGTTCGGGCGCTGGCAGAACGCGCTGCCCTCGCGCTTCATCGACGAACTGCCGGCCGAGCATGTCGAGGTGCTGACGCCGCCGGGCCTCTACGGCGGCGCGCACGGCGCGGCGGCGGGCTTCGGGGCGGCGACGGCCCCGGGCGCGGCGGCGACGCCGGAGAGCGAGCTCGAGGCGCGGGCCGCGCGGGCGGACGCCTACGCCTCTCCCGGCTGGAAACGGATGCAGGCCCGGCGGGGCGAGCGGCAGCTCGGGCAGCCGCGGGAGGCCTCGTCGCTGGTGATCGACGTGGAGGCCGTGCCCGCCTACGAGATCGGCGAGCGGGTGTTCCACCAGAAGTTCGGCTACGGCCGGGTCGAGGACGCCGAGGGCGACAAGCTGACCGTGGCTTTCGAGAAGGCGGGCGTGAAGCGCGTGGTGGCCCGGTTCCTGACCGCCGCGGACGTGGCCGGGGACGTGCCCTTCTGATCCTGCGGCGACGGCGACGCCGCTTGAATCCTTCCGCGAATTGATCCGGGCCGCCTCGGCGCTTACTTCGTCTCGCGACACAGGCCCGGAGGGACGGCTCTTGAACGACGTGATC
>DATFKM010000234.1:0-3192 GCA_035268645.1 Paracoccaceae bacterium
GGAACGGGCTGCGCCCCGGCGGCGCCGCCGAGCGCGACGGACGTGCACACCGTGATGACGGCCACGCGCGCGACGTCCCGGACCCTCGCCAACCCCCGGCCCCTTCGTTCCTGTTTCCGAAACAAACGGTAGCACTCGCCCCGTCCGGTGGTCAAACGTCGGAGCGAGCCGCCGGGATCTCGCGTTCGTGTCCGGTCGACGTCACTGGTCCCAGGACGGGGCCCGGATCGCGCCGACCACGTGGTTCGAGTCCTCGCGCTGCGTGGTCAGACGCTCCAGCACGCCGGGCGCGTCCGTGCCGGCGCGGCCGAGCGGGCCGCTGTAGGGGCCGGTGACCGAACGGGTGGTGCCGTCGGCCGCGATCATCACGAGGCGGGCCTCGCCGCCGAGTTGGACCTGCCGGTCCGCGGGCACCACGGAGCCGGGCGTCAGCGCGCCCACGTTGCTCTCGAGGACCACGAGATCCGATGCGATGGCGGGCGCCGCCCAGATCGCGAATGCCGCGGCGGCGATGGCTGTCGGGACGCGCTTCATGTCGGTGCCTCCGTTGCGGGCTGGCCGTGTCAGGGCGGGTACGCGGTGAGGGGGTGTCACACGGTTCGTTCGCCTTGAGTAGTCGACCCGGTCCGACGTCGATGTGCTGTTGGGCACAGGTTAGTCGAATCCGATCATGATGGACAGTTTCCTTTGAGTTGATGCCCGGGAATCGCCCGTCACGTCACGTTATGGTGTCGTCGCGCTCGCCTTGCTGCAATCGGGAGTGGTGCAGCGCAACCAAGGGGTCGGGCGTGCCGTCCGCCGCGAGGGCCGCGAACGCCTTCGGCGCCGACTCGGGCGCCATCCGCAGCCTCGCGAAGGCCCGCTCGTAGGCGTCGCGCTGCGCCTCCGGCGTCTCGCGGTCGAGGTTCCAGACCTCGACCGGCTCGGCCTTGCCCTTCAGATGCACCCGGCCCACGGGCCGCAGCGGCGGCGCGGGCTTCTCGGGCCGCGCGTCGCGCAGCGCCGCCTCCCGCGTCGCGCCCGAGACCGTGACCCGCGTGCCGAGTCGCTTGTTGACGCTCTCGAGCCGCGCGGCGGTGTTCATGGCGTCGCCCATGGCGGTGTAGTCGAAGCGCCTGCGCCCGCCGAAATTGCCGACCGAGGCGGAGCCGGTATGCACCCCGATCCGCGTCACCCCGAGGCCGAGATGCGCCTTCTCCGCGCGGAAGGCCTCGGCGAAGGCGTCCATGTCGGCGGCGCAACGCAGCGCGTTCAGCGCATGCTCGGGCTCGTCGGTGAGCGCGCCGAACAGCGCCACCACCGCGTCCCCGATGAACTTGTCGATGGCCCCGTCATGACGTGCGATGATGTCGGCGATGCCGTCGAAATACTCGTTCAGCAGCTCCGAAAGCACCTCGGGCTCGAGCCGCTCCGACATGTCCGTGAAGCCGGCGACGTCGGTGAAGATGAAGCTGATCTCACGACGCTCGCCGCCGAGCTTGAGGGAGGACCGGTCCCGCGCCAGCCGGTCCACCATCGCCGGCTCGAGGTAATGCGAGAACGCCTCGCGGATGAACCGCTTCTCGCGGCTCGACAGGAACGCCTCCGCCGCGCCGCCGAGCCCGAAGGTGACGCCGAAGGCCAGCAGCGCCGGCGCCACCGGCGGATACGGTCCGCCGTCCGCCGCCAGCGCCACCGCGACGCCGACATACGCCGCCCCCCCCAGCGCCAGCCCCACCAGCTTCAAGAGGAACGAGAGGTTCGAGAGGCCGATGAGGACGCCGAGCGCCGCCAGCCCCGTCACGATGGCGACCCCCTCCCAGCGCTCCACCGACCAGTTCTCCACCACCCGCCCGTCCAGCATCTGGCTCAGCACGTGCGCGTGCAGCAGCACGCCGGCGGAGGTGCGGTTGGAGATCGTCGGATCCACCGCCAGCGAAGTCTGGTGCCGGTCGGTCTGCTCGAGGTCCGCGCCGATCATCACGTAGCGCCCGCCGAACCAGGCCTTGAACATCGCCGCCGGCAGCGCGGGGTTGAGCAGCGTGTGGCTCGGCAGCAGCTGGAACGCGGTCGCCCCGTCCTCGGTCTCGCGCCGCCAGTCGATCAGCCCCTCCTCGGGCGTCGTCGGCAGCCCCGTCGCCTCCAGCATCGACGCGGGGAGCGAGCGCACCTCGGTCCCCTCCAGCGAACTCTCGAAGCGCCGCACCACGCCGTCGTCGTCGTAGCGCACCGTCGCGAAGCCCGGCGTCGCGCCGCTCGCCTCGGTGAACGCCTCGAGGAACGCCTCCTGCTGCGGGCGAAGCCCCGCCCGCGCGTCGGCCCAGGCCAGGATCAACGGCCCGTCGAAGCGCCGCATCGCGGCGATCAGCGCCGCGTCCTTCTCCGGCTCGGTGGCCTGGTCGATCAGGATGTCGAGGGCGATGCCCCGCACCCCCGCCTCGCCCAGCAGGTCGATCAGCCGCGCGAGGTAGTCCCGGTCCACCGGCGAGCGGTAGGGGAACAGCGCCAGCGTGTCCTCGGTGACGGTCAGGATCGTGATGCGCGGGTCCTGCGTCTCCGAGCGGGGAGAGAGGATGACCCGCAGCCGGTCGTTCAGCCCCGCCTCGAGCGAGCGCAGCGCCTGGGTGTCGCGGAACCCGGCCACCGCCACGAACGACACGGCCGCCGCGATCGCCAGCGCCAGCAGCAGCCGCGCCGAGACGAGGCGCCGCGCGTCGCGCCAGGTCGGCCCGCGGCGGCGCCCGGGCCGCTCCGGCGTCAAGGGTTTCGCGGCGTCCGGGCTGTCGACGGGGCTCATCCGCGGCGCCTCCCTGCCCGGCCTGCCTCGTCTTCAGTCACCATGTCGGACCGCATGCGTCAACCGCGCGGGCCCCGACGCTCCGGCGCATGCGGCGCGGGGCCCCTCAGCCGCGGCATCAGCGCCGCCATCTCCGGCCCCGACCGCCGCCCCGTCAGCAGCACCCGAAGCGGGCGATACAGCGCCGCGCCCTTGCGCCCGGTCGCCGCCTTGCAGGCCTCGGTCCACCTCGCCCAGCTGGTCTCGTCCCACGGCCGCTCGGGCAGCAGCCGCACGGCCTCGGCCAGATAGGCGCGATCCTCGTCCGAAAGCGCCTCGGACGCTTGCGGATCAGGGCCTTCGCGCAGGATCCTCGACCACGGCCGCAAGTCGGAAAGGCGATCCAGGTTCGGCGCCAGCAGTCCCCACGCCGCTTC
>DATFKM010000235.1:0-5642 GCA_035268645.1 Paracoccaceae bacterium
CCGCGACCCCGAGAGGCTCCAGCGCCCGCAGCCTGGCGAGGCCCGCCCCGTCGATCCCGATCGCGGCGTCGTTGAAGGCCGCGAAGGCGACGTCGGCCGCCAGTCCGCGCCTCGGATCGCCCCCGATGAGCCCGCCGTGAGAACCTGTCACGACGACGCGGCCGCGGTCCTCCCGGCGCACCAGCGACACGCTGTCGGCCAGCACCACGGAGCGGCCGCCGAGCCGCCGCTCCCGCCGCGTCTCGGGCAGCCTCGCAAGGACGGCTTCGGGCTCGCCGGCCGCGTCCAGCAGCGCCGCCGCCTCCGCGCAGGACATGCCGGGCGCGACGCCGAGAGCCGCGGCGGTGCGGTTCGTGGCGGAGATCACGCCGCGCGCCGCCATGTCCTCCGCGTCGCCGATGCGGGCGCTCGCCGCCGCCACCGTGGCCGCCGCCATGCCGACGGCGTCGACCGCCCTGATGCCTGCGAAGCCGGCGCCGTGCAGTCCGCCCCCGGCGTCCGAGAAGATCGCCGCCCGAACCGCGGCCCCCGAGGCGAGATGGCCGGCGATGCGCCCGCCATGCGAGCCGCAGATCAACACGCGACCGCCGACGGCGGCGTCCGCCTCGGTGATCGAGTCCAGCAGCAGCGCCGTCATCGCGGTCTCTCCCGCCGATCGTCGCGAGTCCGAAGGACCGTCCCGGAATCGCCGCGCGGGGCAAGCGTGGCGAGGTCTTCCTTCCGGCTGCGCGACCCGTCCCGGCCGGAGGACCCGCGGCGAAGTCGCTCTGGCGGGTCCGGGGCCGCGTGCCTATCCTCACGGTCATGCACGACGCCGACGCCCCGTTCGCCCCTCACGATCACGCCTCCTGCGCGGAGGAGGCCATGGCCGCCGCGCGGGCGGCCTGCGCCGAGGCCGGGCTGCGGCTGACCGAGACGCGGGCGCGGGTGCTGGAGATCCTGCTCGAGTCGCATGCCGCGCTCGGCGCCTACGAGGTGCTGGAGCGGCTCCACGCCGAGGGGCGGAGCGCCGCGCCGCCGGTCGCGTACCGGGCGCTCGACTTCCTGGTGGCGAACGGTTTCGCGCACCGCATCGAGAAGCTCAACGCCTTCGTCGCCTGCGCCCGGCCGAGCGCCGGCGACGCGCCCGCCTTCCTCATCTGCCGGGCCTGCCGGCAGGTTGCGGAGACCTCGGCCCGGCCCGCGGCCGAGGCGCTTGCCCCGGCGGCCGAGGCGCTCGGCTTCCGGCCGGAGCGGGTGGTCGTCGAGGTCGAAGGGCTCTGCCCGTCCTGCGCGGCGGGCTGAGGGGCGGGCGCGTCCCGGAACGAGGCGGGGTTCGTGCCGCGGACGTGCCGCCGAGGCGCCGCCGCGGTCGGACCTTCGTGCGGACGCGGCATGCCCTGCGTCGGCCATCGGTCGGACGGTCGTGCGCCGTCCATGTGCCATCCGTATGCCATTCGTCGGACTCTCGTCGGCCTTTCGTGCCGCCTTCGTGCCGACGTCGTCGGACGACCCGTCGAGGCCGTCGCCGGGGGTCCGGACGAGCGGCGACGACGGAGCCTCGCATGCCGGAATTGACGAGGCGTTGCGCCGAGGCCTCCGGTCGCCGTGCGGAGCCTTCGGCGGTCGCGGAGCGCCGCTCGCCGATCCGCCCTGCGGATCGGCGGGCGCCGCGCGACGGGCTCGACGCCCCCGCGCGGCGCCGCGCCCGCCGAGGGGCGGCCCGGTCATTCGGGGGCGGGGCCGGGGAAGCTCTCGCGCAGCATCCGCTTCAGGGCCTTGCCGGTGGGGTTGCGGGGGATCGTCTCGACGAAGGCGACGCCCTTGGGAAGCTTGAAGCGGGCGAGGCGGCCGTCGCAATGGGCGAGCACGTCGCCCTCCGTCACGCCCTCGCGCGCGGGGACGACGATCGCGAAGGGGCTTTCGCCCCAGCGCTCGGAGGGTCGGCCGATCACGGCGACGTCGGCGACGTCGGGGTGCGAGAGCAGGACGTTCTCGACCTCGGCCGGATAGACGTTCTCGCCGCCCGAGATGATCATGTCCTTGATGCGGTCGTGGATGGTGACGAAGCCCTCGGCGTCCATGATCGCGACGTCGCCGGTGTGGAGCCAGCCGTCGCGGAGCGTCTCGGCCGTCGCGTCGGGGCGCCTCCAGTAGCCGACCATGTTGTGCGGGCCGCGCACCAGCAGCTCGCCCGGCGCGCCCGGCGGCAGGTCGCGTCCCTCGGCGTCGACCACGCGGACCTCGGTCAGCAGGTAGCCGCGGCCGGTGGATCCGGCGCGCGCCACCGCGTCCTCGCCGCCGATGTAGCAGCCGGGGCCGCAGGTCTCGGTCATGCCGTAGACCTGGTGGATGTCGATCCCGAGGTCGCGATAGGCCTCGATCAGCGTCACCGGCACCGGCGCGGCGCCGGAGAGGATGGCGCGGAGGGTCGATCGGTCCGCCGTGTCCCGGTTCGGCGCCTTCAGCATGAAGTTCAGCATGGCGGGGACGGCGAGGGTGACGGTGATCCGCTCCCGCTCGATGGCGTCCCACATCGCGGCGGGATCGAAGGTCCGCATCAGGACCGTGGTGACGCCGCGGGTGAGGGCGCTGGTCAGCGGCGTCAGCGCGCCGATGTGGAACAGCGGCAGCACCACGAGGTTGCGGTCGCGCATGTCCATGTCGGCCGTGAGGCCGACGTTGAGGATCGCCGCGGCCTTGGTGTCGTGGCTGTGCACGACGCCCTTCGGCCGGCCGGTGGTGCCGGAGGTGTAGACGATGAGGAGCGGGTCCTCGCCGGTGACGCGGGCGACGGCGGGTGGCGAGTCCGCCGGGCCGGCGCCGAGGCTCTCGGCGTAGGGGCGCCCGAGGCCGGCCGGGCCGGAGGGGCTCTCCACCTCGATCAGGCGGCGGACGGGGAGGTCGCCCGCCTCGCCGGCCTTCAGCGCCGCGACGGTCGCGGCGAACCCGCTCTCGAAGATCAGGGTCTCGGCCCCCGCGTCCGCGAGGATGAAGGCGATCTCCGGCGCGGTGAGGCGCCAGTTGAGCGGCACGAGGATCGCGCCGAGCCGCGCGCAGGCGAAGAGCGCGTCGACGAATTCGGGCCCGTTGTGCAGGAGCACCGCGACGCGGTCGCCCTTGCCGATCCCCTCGGCGGCCATCGCGGCGGCGACGCGGTCGATGCGCGCGTCGAGCGCGGCGTAGTCGAGCCTGAGGCCGGAGGCGAGGTCGACCAGCGCCTCGCGTCCCGGCGCGATGCGGGCGCGGGCGCGCAGCAGGTCCCCGAGCGTTCCGATCATGGGCGGTCCTCCCCTTGCCGGGCGCCGGGGCCCGTTCCGCCCCGACGTTAGCAGGCGGCGCGGCGCGCGGAAGGCGAAAGGTCGCGGATCAGAGGATGAAGTCGCCGCGCGACAGGTCGGCGAGATCGACGTCCTCGAGCCGGAGCTCGTCGCGCCGGCGGCCGTGGTCGAGCACCACGTCCGAGCCGTCCTGGGCGAGATCGAGCTTGCGGAACTTCGACGGGCCGCCGTTCACGGCGATCTTGTCGACGCCGGCCTTGAAGTCCCGCACGACGTCGCGCCCGTCGCCGGGGCCGACGACGAAGGTGTCCTCGCCGCCGAAGCCCTTCATGACGTCGCCGCCCTTGCCGCCGTCGAGGACGTCGTTGCCGGCGTTGCCGCGCATCTTGTCCTTGCCGCCGCCGCCCTCGAGCACGTCGTGCCCGGCGTCGCCCGAGAGGCGGTCGCGCCCGCCGTCGCCGACCAGCCTGTCGCGCCCGCCGTCGCCGAAGAGGAGGTCGGCGCCGCCGCCGCCGATCACCTTGTCGCGGCCGCCGCCGGCCTCCACCACGTCGGCGCCGCGGCCGCCCTTGACCACGTCGCGGCCGGAGCCGCCGAACACCGTGTCGTCGCCGGCGCCGCCGAGCACGGTGTCGTTCCCGCCGAGGCCCTCGACGTAGTCGTCGCCGGTTCCGGTCTCGATCCGGTCGCCGTGGAGCTTCGCGCCGCGCACCTCGTCGTCGCCGTCGAGCTGGACGAGGTTGAGGATGAAGCCGGTCGAATCGAGGAAGACGTTCACCGGGGCGAGGTCGAGGTCCGAGACCTCGATGAAGGGGGTCGGCACGACGCTGGAGAAGTACTGGACCGCGACGATCTCCCGCGCCTCGAGCGGGCCGTCGGTCTGCACCACCACGCGGTCGAAGGGCAGGGTCGCGGCCATCGTGTAGCTGTCCGCGTAGTCGTCGCCGTAGAGCGCCTCGATGGTCGAGCGAGGCGTGCCGGCGTCCACGGCGGCCGTGACGCCGACGTGGACGTCGATGGCGAAGACGATGGTGAAGCCGCCCGGATAGAGGTCGCTGAACGGGCCGATCCCGCCGCCGTCGTAACGCATGTCGAGGCCGAGCGGCGCGCCGTCGTAGGTGTAGACCTGGGTCATCGTGGCCTCCTTCGTCGGGGCGCCGCCGAGTCTCATCGGTTGCATCCGAAGAGCTTCGGGTCAACCTTTGCGCGGCCTGCTGGCGACGATCCCGGGCGCCGGCTAGACTGGCCGGACCGAGGGCAGGGGAGGCCGCCATGATCGTCGCCGAGATACGCACGCATCGCCTGCACGTGCCCTTCGCGGAGCCGCCGAAGACGGGGTTCCTCGATCTGCACGACATCGACCTTCTGGTGGTGGAGGTCGAGACGCGCGAGGGGGTGGTGGGGACCGGCCATCTGCATCCGCTGGCCGGCGGCATGCGGACGCTGGAGACCTGCGTGACGGAGATGCTGGCGCCGCTGGTGGCGGGGGCCGATTGCTCGGACCCCCGGGCGGTGTGGGAGCGGATGCGCCTCGCCACCTTCATCCAGGGGCGGATGGGGATCACGGCGATGGCGATGTCGGCGATCGACGTCGCGTTGTGGGACGCGCTGGGGCGGACGCGGGGGGTTCCGCTCTGGCGGCTCTGGGGCGGGCGGGGCGATCCGATCCCCACCTACGGCTCGGGCTGCTACCGGGGGCTCGGGCGCGAGGGGATGATCGAGAAGGCGCGGCGCTTCGTCGATCAGGGCTACGGCGCGATCAAGATGCAGGCGGCGCACGTCTTTTCGCATGACGAGGACGTCGCGAACGTCGCCGCGATGCGGGACGCCCTGGGCGAGGACGTGCGGATCATGGTCGACCTCAACCAGGGCTGGACGCCGGATGAGGCGGCGACGGTGGGGCCGCGGCTGGATCCCTACGGGCTCGAGTGGCTGGAGGAGCCGGTGATGGCGGACGACTTCGCCGGCTACGCGAAGGTCTCGGATGCGGTGCGCACGCCGCTGGCGACGGGGGAGAACAACTGGGGGCCGCGGGATCTGGCGCCGTTCTTCGAGCGGCGGATGGCCGCGACGCTCCAGCCCGACGTGATGCGGGGCGGGTACACCGAGCTGTTCGAGGTCGCCGAGCGGGCCGAGGCGGCGGGGCTCTCGATCGCGCCGCATCTGTTTCCGGAGCTGACGAGCCATCTCGTGGCCTCGATCCCGAACGGGACCTGGCTCGAGTGGATGGGGTGGTTCGATCATCTCTGGGTCGAGCCGATGCTCCCCGTCGGCGGGCGGGTGGCGCCGCCGGACCGGCCGGGGCACGGGATGGATTTCCGCCCGGAGCTGTTCACCGAATTCAAGGCGAGGGACTGACCGATGCGGGTGACCAAGGCGGAG
>DATFKM010000236.1:0-12081 GCA_035268645.1 Paracoccaceae bacterium
GCGATCTCGCGGGGGCATGAAGGGGATGCGGCGGCCGGTCCGCCGTCAACGGGAGTGGGTTATGCGCGGTCTTCAGAAGGGGATCATCGGCCTGACGCTGATCGGCGGCTTGGCCGTGCCCGCGTCAGCGTGGGCGGTCGCGTCGTTCGACGTGTCGAGCCAGATCATCGTGGCGGTCGGCAACTCGAAGGGGATCTACGACGGCACGTTCGGGCCCCTCGCGCTGACGGGCGACCGCAACGGGGACGGGTTCCTCGACGCGGGCGACGTCTTCAACAACACCAACAGTCCGGCGGAGAACTCGGCCGACCTGCTTGGCGGGCCGACGCTGTCGGGCGCCGGCGCCATCTCGACCGTCTTCGAGCCGGGGACCATGGGCGTCTCGACGCTGTCGCCGGGCGCTTCGGCCACCTACGACCCCAACGCGACGATCGGCGCGTTCCAGTCATGGACCGACGCCGAGGGCGCCAAGCAGCTCGCTTCGGGACAGAAGGTGTCGATGAGCGGCTCCGCCGTCGGCGGAGGCGGCGCGCTGAACGTCGGCAACAACAGCAGCCGGCCGGGCGGCCAGTCGCATACGGTGTCGATGTTCATAGAGAACTTCTCGAGCGTCGACGACCTCGTGCTCGACTTCGTGGCGATCCCGAACCTGTTCGCGAGCGTCTCCACCGACTCGGTGGGCGAGGTGGCGGAGGTCCGCTCGGCGGTCAACCTCGGCTTCTTCGGGTTCGAGACCGGCGAGGTCCACTACATCCTGGAGCGCGGCCTTCCCGACGAATACGTGGCGGAGAAGCAGTCGTTCCCGTCGCTCGGCTTCGACGCGGTCTCCTTCGGTCAGAACGTGCGCAGCGTCGACGGCGGCGCGCAGCAGAGCTTCATGCAGGCGGGCCAGCAGCCGGTGCCGTCCTTCGCCTGGGTTCAGGCGACCATCGCGCCGGGGGAGACCGGCGAGTTCCGCATCGAGTTCGTGGCGCTGGCCGAGGCCACGTCGACCGACTCCGGAGTGGTGCCGGTTCCGGCGGCGCTGCCGCTGCTGGGCTCCGCGCTGGTCGGGCTCGGCGTCCTCGCCCGTCGCCGTCGCCGCGCCGCCTGAGCCGCGCCCGGCGCGCGACGGCGGACCGAACGGGGCCGCGTCCGGCGAGGGCGCGGCCCCGATCCGTTTCAGGGCGACCCGCGGCCATGCGGGGTCTGTGCAAGACCCGTCGATGAGGATAAGGCCACCTTATGGTCCGGCCGGTCGTTCCCATCTCCGAGGCGCCGAACTACCCGCTCTGGCGGCGCCCGGTGGCGTTCCTCGTGTTGCTGGCGGCGGGGATGCCGCTGGCCTTCGCGACGTGGAACGCCCTTCTGAACAACTTCGTCATCGAGGCGGCCGGCTTCGACGGGGCCGACATCGGCTGGCTGCAGACGGTGCGGGAGATCCCGGGCTTCGCCGCGATCGGCGTGATCGCCGTGATCCTCTTCGTGCGCGAGCAGGCGCTGGCGCTGATCTCCCTGGTCCTGCTGGGGGTCGCGACGGCGCTGACGGCGCAGTTCCCGACCTTCGGGGGCCTGCTGATCACCACCTTCGTCGGCAGCCTCGGCTTCCACTACTACGAGACGGTGAATCAGTCGCTCCAGCTGCAGTGGCTGACGCGCGAGCAGGCGCCGAAGGTGCTGGGCTGGATCCTGTCGGCGGCCTCGGCGTCCTCGCTGGTCGCCTATGCGCTGATCGTGGGCGCGTGGCGGGCGTTCGAGCTCTCCTACGCGTTCGTCTACACGGTGGGCGGGCTGGCGACCGTGGCGGTCGCGGTCTTCGCCTGGTTCGCCTTTCCCAAGTGGGAGGCGCCGGTGCCGCAGACCAAGACCATGGTGCTGAAGCGGCGCTACTGGCTGTACTACGCGCTGCAGTTCCTCGGCGGGGCGCGGCGCCAGATCTTCGTGGTGTTCGCGGCCTTCATGATGGTCGAGCGCTTCGGCTTCGAGGTGCATCAGGTCACGGCGCTGTTCCTGATCAACTACGCCGCCAACATGGCCTTCGCGCCGCTGGTCGGGCGGATGATCCACCGCTTCGGCGAGCGATCGGCCCTGACGCTCGAATACGTCGGGCTGACGGGGGTCTTCGCGCTTTACGCCGGGATCTACGTGTTCGACTGGCCGGCCTGGCTGGCGGCGGCGCTCTACGTCGTCGACCATCTGCTGTTCGCGATGGCCTTCGCGCAGAAGACCTATTTCCAGAAGATCGCGGACCCCGAGGACCATGCGCCGACGGCCGCGGTGGCCTTCACCATCAACCATGTGGCGGCGGTGTTCCTGCCCTTCGCGCTCGGCTACCTCTGGCTCGGCTCGCCGCAGGCGGTGTTCGGGCTGGCGGTGGCGCTGGCGCTGGGCTCTCTGGCGCTGGCGCTGATGGTGCCGCGACGGCCCGAGAAGGGGCGTGAGACCGTGTTCGCGCCTCGCTCGCCCCTGGCGGCGCCGCCGGCGCCCGTGGCGCCGGCGGAATGAAGGGCGTCGCGGCGGAGCCGCGTCCGCAAGGTCACGGGCGCTTCGTCACCGGCTCGACCTTCCGGCACGTCGCGGTGATGACGCTGACCGGGGCGCTCGGGCTCACCTTCATGTTCCTCGTGGACTTCGTGACCCTGCTCTACGTCGCGCGGCTGGGCGATCCGCAGGCGACGGCGGCGATGGGCTACGCCTTCACGCTGCAGTTCTTCACGATCTCGGTCGGGATCGGCTTCGCCGTCTCGGCGACGGCGCTGGTGGCGCGCAGCCTCGGCGCGCGGGACCGGGCGGCGGCGCGGCGTCAGGCGACCTCGGCGCTCTGCATCACGGTCGGGGTGCTGACGGTGACGGCGGTGCTGGCGATCCTGGCGCGGGAGCCGCTGCTGCGGCTGCTCGGGGCGGAGGGCGAGACGCTGGCCATCGCCTCGCGCTTCCTTCTGTTCACGCTGCCCTCGCTGCCGGTGATGACCTTCGGGATGGTGGGCTCCTCGATCCTGCGCGCGGAGGGGGACGCGCGGCGGGCGATGCAGGTGACGCTCTCGGCCGGGATCATCGCGGCGGTGCTGGACCCGTTCCTGATCTTCGACGACGTGCTCGGGCTGCCGGGCCTCGGCTGGGAGGTCGACGGCGCGGCGGCGGTGCTGCTGCTCTCGCGCGGGCTGACGGCGGCCTTCGCGATCCGCTACGTCGTGGGGGTGCACGACCTCGCGGCGCGGCCCGAGTGGCGGGCGGTGCGGCGCGACGCCGGGGCGGTGTTCGCGATCGCGCTGCCGGCGGCGGCGACGCAGCTTTCGACCCCCGTCGGCAACTTTCTGCTGACCGCGGCGATGAGCCGCCACGGCGACGAGGCGGTGGCCGGCTGGGCGGTCGTGACGCGGATGACGATCCTCGCCTTCGGCGGGATCTTCGCGCTCAGCGGGGCGATCGGGGGGATCGTCTCGCAGAACTGGGGCGCGGGGCGCATGGACCGGGTGCGCAGCGCCTATCGCGACGCGCTGGTGTTCGCGGCGCTCTATGTCGGCGCGACCTGGGCGCTGCTCTGGGCGGCCTCGGACCTGATCGCGCGGGGCTTCGCGCTGGCGCCCGGCGGCGCGGCGGTGGTGCGCGAGTTCGCCGAGGTGGGGGCGGGGGCGTTCGTGTTCGCCGGCGCGCTGTTCGTCTCCAACGCGGCGTTCAACAACCTGGGCAAGCCGGTCTGGTCGACGGTGTGCAACTGGGGCCGGGACGCCGCGGCGATCCCGCTGGCGCTGCTGGTCTTCGGCGCGCTCGGCGCCGGGGCGGCCGGCGTGATCTGGGCGCAGGCGGCGGCGACGGCGGCGATGGGCGTGGCCGCGGCGCTCTGGGCGCGGGCCTATGTCGCGCGGCTGGAGACGGCGGCGCGGCCGGCCGCGGGCTGGGGCGCGGCCCCGCCGATCCCCTCGGGGCGCGCGGCGGGTGCGGCGGATCTCGGCGGGGCCGCGGGCGTCGGCGACGCGGGGCTGGCGCCGGAGGCCGCGGACCGCTAAGTCGCGCCCGGAACGCTGCGATCGCGGGGACGAGGCATGGTCAAGATCACCTATATCGAGTTCGGCGGGACCGAGCACGTCGTGGACGTCGAGGAGGGGCTCACCGTGATGGAGGGCGCCCGGGACAACGACGTCCCGGGCATCGAGGCCGACTGCGGCGGCGCCTGCGCGTGCTCCACCTGCCATGTCTACGTCGATCCCGCCTGGAGCGGGAAGCTCCCGGAGAAGGAGCCGATGGAGGAGGACATGCTGGATTTCGCCTTCGAGCCGAAGGAGAACTCCCGCCTGACCTGCCAGCTGAAGGTGACGCCTGAGCTCGAGGGCCTCGTGGTGCGGATGCCGGAGAAGCAGATCTGATGCGGCGCGGCCTCGCGGCGGCGCTCATGCTGGCCGCGGGGGCCGCGGCGGCGGAACCCTGCGACGAGGGCATGGGCGTGCGCGTCTGCTTCGAGGGGCCGACGGCGCGCTACGGGCACGGCGTGCTCGGCGAGACGCCGGAGTGGTCGCGGCTCTCGGTCGTCGGCGGGCCGGCGGTGGAGCTGCCGGCGGACCGTGTGTTCGAGGACGTCGCGCCGCGGATCGTCGATGTCGGCGGTGACGGAACGCCGGAGGTCGCGGTGGTCGAGAGCTCGGCCGCCGGGGGTGCGCAGCTCGCCGTCTACGGGGTGGACCGCGGGGCGCTGCGCAAGGTCGCGGCGACGCCGGAGATCGGCAGGCGATACCGCTGGCTGGCGCCGGCCGCGTGGCGGGATCTGGACGGCGACGGCGCGGTCGACTTCGTCTATGTCGACCGGCCGCATCTGGCGGGCGTCCTGCGTGTCTGGAGCTTCGCGGCGGGCGGGCTCTACGAGGTCGACGCGGTCGAGGGGTTCTCCAACCACCGGATCGGGGATGAGACGATCGCCTCGGCGGTGCGGGACTGCGGCGAGGGACCGGAGATCGTGCTGCCCGATTTCGGCTGGACCGGCCTGCGCGCCGTGCGTTTCGTCGGGCGTCGGCTCGAGGTCCGGCCGATCCCCGGGGAGGCCAGCCTCGAGGGCGTCGCCGAGGCGGCGCGGGTCTGTTGAGGCGGCGCATGGCGGCGGCGCTGTTGGCCCTCGCCGCGGGCGGCGCCGCGGCGGAGGGTCTGCCGGGGCCGCGGGTGACGGCCGAGGCCTTCGAGGCGGAGACCGAGGGGCGGACGCTGCGCTTCGAAGCCGCCGGCCGGGCGCATGGCGCCGAGCGTTATCTGCCCGGCCGAGAGGTGATCTGGCAGGACGTGGACGGAACCTGCCGGCGCGGGGTCTGGCGCGAGGCGGGCGGTGCGTTCTGCTTTCTCTACGAGGACGACCCCGACGGCTGGACCTGCTGGGACGTCTGGCGCGAGGACGGGACGCTTGCGGCGCGGCCGGTAGGGGCGCCGGAGGGCACGCCTGCGCTCCGCGTCTCGGGTGTCTCGGATCGGCCGCTGGCCTGCGGCGAACTCGACGTCGGAAGCTGAACGCGGCGGCGCGCCCGGCCTCGCCCGGGGGCGTCGAGCCCGTCGCGCGGCGTGCGGCCGCCCGAGGGCGGCCGTGCTTCTCCCCCGGCGTCGGGGGGGGGCGGGAGGCGCGGGACGCGCCGACGCGGCCGAGCGGGGGGTCGATCCCCCCCGAGGACGCAGCGCCCGGAAGGAGAGCGGGCCGCTCGCCCGCGGGCGGTCGGTCCGGCGGCCCGCCCGTGCGGCGGGGTCAGAGCAGGGAGCCCTGCGGGTCGTCGGGGTCGTCGTTCGGGATCTCGCGCTTGCGGCGGCGGGGCGGCGGCGTGGTCTCCGTCGCCCCGTCGGCCGTGGCCGGGCCGTCGCCGACGGCGACGCGGGCGTCGTGGAACTCGATCTCGGCCGGACGGCCGGCGTCGAGCCCGGCGGCGCGGGCGACGACGGCGCCGTCCTGGCGCACCACGGCGAAGCCGCGGCGGAGCGTGTCCTTGTAGCTCAGCGTCTCCAGCAGGCGGCCGGCGCGGTCGAGCCGGGTGCGGGCTTCCGACGGGATCGCGCCCCCCGCGCGGTCGAGGCGGCGGGCGAGAGGCGTCAGCGCCTCGCGGCGGCGCCGGGTCTCGGCCGCGAGACGGGCGGGGGAGAGCCGGTCGGCGAGCCCGCGGAGCCGTGCGCGGCGGAGGCGCAGCAACTGCGCGAGAAGGCCGGGGCCGAAGCGGGCGGCGGGCCCGCGCGCCGCGGCGGCGCGCTTCGCCGTCGCCAGCGCGCCGAGGGCGCGGGGCAGCCGGCCCGCCAGCGCGTCGAGGCGCTGGGCGCGCTCGGCCAGCATCTGTTCCGGTCGCGGCAGCGCGCGCGCGAGGTCGCGCAGGCGCCGGTTCTCGTCCGAGAGGCGCCGGGCGGCGGCGCGGCGACGGCGGTTCTCGAGGTCCGAGAGCTGGGCGGAGAGGTCGGCGCGGACGGGGACCGCGAGTTCGGCCGCCGCGGTCGGCGTCGGCGCGCGGCGGTCGGCGGCGAAGTCGATCAGGGTGGTGTCGGTCTCGTGCCCGACGGCGGAGATCAGGGGGATCGAGCACTCGGCCGCCGCGCGGACCACGGCCTCCTCGTTGAAGCCCCAGAGATCCTCGACCGAGCCGCCGCCGCGGGCGACGATCAGCACGTCCGGGCGCAGCGGATGGCCGGGGGGCAGCGCGGAGAAGCCGCGGATGGCGCGGGCGACCTCGGGCGCCGAGCGCTCGCCCTGCACGGCGACGGGCCAGACGATCACGCGGCGCGGGAAGCGGTCCGCGAGGCGGTGCAGGATGTCGCGGATCACGGCGCCGGTGGGCGAGGTGACGACGCCGACGAGCTCCGGCAGGAACGGCAGGGGGCGCTTGCGCTCCTCGGCGAAGAGGCCTTCGGCGGCGAGGGCCTTGCGCAGGCGCTCCAGCTTGGCGAGGAGCGCGCCCTCGCCGGCGAGCGTCATGTCCTCGATGACGATCTGGTACTTGGACTGGCCCGGGAAGGTGGTGAGGCGGCCGGTGGCGATCACCTCGTCGCCCTCGGAGGGCTGGACCGAGAGGCGGCCGGCCTGGCCCTTCCAGACGACGCCGGAGAGCACGGCGCGCTCGTCCTTCAGGTCGAGATAGACGTGGCCGGAGCGGGGGCGGGAGACGCGGCCGATCTCGCCGCGCACCCGCACGCGGGAGAAGCCGCCCTCGATGGCGCGCTTCACCGAGGCCGAGAGCTCGGAGACCGTGAGCTCGGGCAGGTTGGAAGGGCCGCCGCCGGGGCCGTCGTCGTCGAGGAGGTCGGACATCGCGGCGAGCCTAGCGGGCGCGCGGGGGCGGCGCCAGCGGCGGGGCGGGAACGGGGGCGGCGATCCGGGCGTTGAAGGCGGAGGGGTCGTTCCCGGCCCCGACGGAGAAGGGAGACGCCTGATGAGACGCACCGCCGCCTTCGCCGCGCTCGCGGCCTTCGCCGCCGCCGCGGCCCCCGCACCTGCGCATCCGCCGGAGGAGTGCGACTGCGGGGTCGTGGACGACCGGCTGCTGCCGCGCGCCTATGTGGACGAATGGACGATGGAGCCGCTGGATCCGCGCTATGCGCCCTACATCGACGGCGCCTTGGCGCAGGTGCGGGCCAAGGGCGAAGGCCGCCTCGCCGTGATCTGCGAGCCCGGCGACGAGCGGGCCTACGCCCTCTACCGCGCGCCGGCGGCGCATCGCGACGCGCTGCGCGCGGAGGGCGACACGATCAAGGTGCAGTACGCCTTCGACGACGGCACGACGATCCCGCGTGAGTTCGAATGGGACGTGGCCGGCCGGTATTGGCGCGGGCCGTTCGGCGACGATTCGCGGCTGGCGAACCTGATGAAGTCGGAGCGGTCGGTCACGGTCTCGCCGCTCGCGCTCGAGGACGTCGAGAGCGTGTTCCCGCTGGCGAACTCCTGGAAGTCGATCTCCGCGGCGTTCGAGCGTTGCGGCCTGTCCTGACCGCGCGCCGCGCTTGGCGAGGGGCGCGCGCCGTGCGACCCTTCTCCGTCACGGATGCGGGACGGAGAGGGGAAGCCCATGATGCGCGACGCGACGAGGCTCGCGGTCGGCGCGCTGGCGCTGGCGCTGCTCGGCGGCCCGGCGGCGGCGGCCGACCGCGAGGACGACGCGGTCCTGCCCAAGGGGCGGGTCGGCGTCTGGTCGGCGGAGCGGCTGCGCGCCGCCGATCCGCCGGGGCTGAACGGCGCCGTCGCGCAGGTGCGCGAGAAGGGCGAGGGGCGGTTCGCCGTGCTCTGCGAGCGGGGCGACGACAAGGCCTTCGTCGCCTGGCGCGCGCCGCAGGAGGGACGCGCCGAGGTGCGCGCGCTCGGCGACGAGATCGAGGTCGTGTTCGTCTTCGACAAGGACGACCGGATCATGCGGACCATGCGCTGGGACGAGGCGGGCCGCTACTGGACGACGCGGTTCGGGCGGGGCTCCCGCCTCGCCGACGCGCTCCGCGAGCGCTTCGCGATGAAGGTGCGCGCCAAGGGCGTGAAGGGCGCCGGTGGCGACTACACGCTGGAGAAGTCCTGGCGCTCGATCGAGGCGATGTTCGAGATGTGCCGGATGTGACGCCGGCTCAGCGCGGGATGTCGAGCGCGTAGGGCTCTCCCCAGCCGTGGACGGAGTCGCGGGCGACGAGGTGGACGCGGGCGAGGCCTTCGGGGATCGCGACGCCGGAGAGCGAGCGGGTGAAGGGCTGCTCCGTGACGTGGGGGTGCAGGAGTTCCCGCGTGGCGAGGACGTCGCCTTCGGGCGTGCGGACCTCCCAGGCGTCGGCGTAGTGGTCCCAGCCCTCGTCGGAATGGGCGACGGTGACGTCGAAGCGCCAGGCCTCGCCTTGGCGGGTCGCCTCGGCGCTGATGACGCGGGGGGCGTCGGCGAGGGCGGGGGCGGCGAGGCCGGATGTGGTCAGCATGACGGCTGCGGCAATCTGTTTTCTCATGGGAATGCTTTCGTTGCGATGGCGCGGGACTGGGTGCTAGATACACCCAAGGGGCGAGGTTCTCAAGCGCGACACTTCCGCGCCATGATCGAAACGAGGAGAATGTACACTGGACTGCCCTTGCATCGCCCGCTAAATAGCGATCCAAACGGACCCTCGGATTCCGTCTGTCGAACGGCAGGGCCCCGTGACCGGCTAAGAAAATGGAGTAAATCCCGTGTCCCACGCAGAAGACCACGAAGGCACCCGCCGCGACTTTCTCTATTACGCCACCGCAGGCGCGGGGGCCGTGACCGCAGGGGCGGCGATCTGGCCGCTTGTGCATCAGATGAACCCGTCGGCCGACGTGCAGGCGCTGAGCTCGATCCGGGTTGATATCTCGGGTCTGGACCAGGGCACGCAGCTGACCGTGAAATGGCTGGGCAAGCCGGTGTTCATCCGCCGCCGCACCGAGATCGAGATCGAGGAGGCGCGCGCTGTCGAACTGGCGGATCTGCCCGACAAGATCGCACGCAACAACAATATCGACGGCGACGTGCCCGCCGATGACGCGAACCGCACCCTGGACGAGGCCGGTGTATGGCTGGTTCAGATGGGCGTGTGCACGCATCTGGGCTGTGTGCCGCTGGGCAATGCCGGCGATTACACCTCATCGGACAATGTCGGCGGCTGGTTCTGCCCCTGCCACGGGTCGCATTACGACACCTCTGGCCGCATCCGCAAAGGCCCCGCACCGGAGAACCTGCCGGTGCCGATCGCCGAATTCGTCGACGAATCGACGATCAAACTGGGATAAGGAAAGCACTCATGTCCGGAATTCCGCACGATCACTACGAACCGAAGTCTGGCGGTGCCAAGTGGCTTCACTCGCGTCTGCCCATTGTTGGCCTGCTGTATGACACGCTGATGATCCCCACGCCCAAGAACCTCAACTGGATGTGGATCTGGGGCATCGTCCTGACCTTCTGCCTGGCGTTGCAGATCATTACCGGCATCGTGCTGGTGATGCATTACACGCCGCATGTGGACATGGCATTCGCGTCGATCGAACATATCATGCGCAACGTGAATGGCGGGCACATGATCCGCTATTTGCACATGAACGGCGCGTCGCTGTTCTTCCTTGCGGTCTATATGCACATTTTCCGCGGTCTCTATTACGGGTCCTACAAGGCCCCGCGCGAGGTCACGTGGATCATCGGCATGCTGATCTACCTGATGATGATGGGCACGGCCTTCATGGGCTACGTGCTGCCCTGGGGTCAGATGTCGTTCTGGGGCGCAACGGTGATCACCGGCCTGTTCGGCGCGATCCCCTTCATCGGGGAAGGTCTGCAGACCTGGCTTCTGGGCGGACCGGCCGTGGACAACGCGACGCTGAACCGCTTCTTCTCGCTGCACTACCTCTTGCCGTTCGTGATCGCCGCGCTGGTCGCCGTCCACATCTGGGCGTTCCACACCACGGGCAACAACAACCCCACCGGTGTCGAAGTGCGGCGCGGCTCCAAGGCCGAGGCCGAGAAGGACACGGTACCGTTCTGGCCCTATTTCGTGATGAAGGACCTGTTCGCGCTGGGCGTGATCATGGTGGTGTTCTTCGCGATCGTCGGGTTCATGCCCAACTACCTGGGCCATCCCGACAACTACATCGAGGCCAACCCGCTGGTGACGCCGTCGCATATCGTGCCGGAATGGTATTTCCTGCCTTTCTACGCGATCCTGCGGGCCTTTACCGCGGATGTCTGGGTGGTGATGTTCGCCAGCTGGATCACCGGCGGCATCATCGACGCCAAGTTCTTCGGCGTGCTGGCGATGTTCGGCGCGATCGCGGTGATGGCGCTGGCGCCCTGGCTGGACACGTCGAGCGTGCGCTCGGGCCGCTACCGGCCGATGTTCAAATGGTGGTTCGCCCTGCTGGTTCTGGATTTCATCGTCCTGATGTGGGCGGGTGCCATGCCGGCGGAGCCGCCCTATTCGACCATCTCGCTGATCGGCTCGGCCTATTGGTTCGCGTATTTCCTGGTCATCCTGCCGCTTCTGGGCGTGATCGAGAAACCGCTGCCGCAACCCGAGACCATCGAGGCCGATTTCCAGGCGCACTACCCCAAGGCATCCGGTGACGCGGGTCAGACCGCCGCCACACCTGCTGAATAAGAAAGGACACGGGACAATGTTCAAGAAACTTGCGATTTCCGCAGTCGCCGCCCTGACCCTTTCGGCCGGTGGCGCGCTGGCGGCCGGTGGGGCAGGGCATGTCGAGGATGTGGACTTCTCGTTCGAGGGTCCGTTCGGCAAATTCGACCAGAACCAGCTGCAACGCGGGCTTCAGGTCTATACCGAGGTCTGCGCTGCCTGCCACGGGATGAGCTATGTGCCGCTGCGCACACTGGGCGACGAGGGCGGGCCGAACCTGCCTGATGACCAGGTGCGCGCCTATGCGTCTCAGTTCCAGGTGTTCGACCCTGATCTGGACGATTGGCGCGAGGCCAAGCCGACCGACCACTTCCCGGCCTCCAACGACCCGAACGCGCCCGACCTGAGCCTGATGACCAAGAAACGTGCCGGCTTCCACGGTCCCTACGGCACCGGGCTTGCGCAGCTGTTCAAGGGCATGGGTGGGCCGGAATACATGGTCGCGCTTCTGACCGGATATACCGGTAAGGACAAGTTCGAGGCCGGGACCACCTTTTACGAGAACACCGCCTTTCCGGGCGGCTGGATCGCCATGGCGCCTCCGCTTTACGGTGAAGACGTGGAATATGCGGATGGTCACTCGAACGACCTGCACCACGAGGCCGAGGATGTCGCGGCCTTTCTGATGTGGGCCGCCGAACCCAAGATGATGGCCCGCAAGCAGGCCGGTCTGACCGGGGTGATCTTTCTGACGGTGCTGACGGTGCTTCTGTACCTGACGAACAAGCGCATCTGGGCGCCGATCAAGGGCAAGAAATCCGCCTGACGGGATGGGCGGGCGGGGCATTGCCCCCGCCACGCAAAAGACAAGAGATCAGCGCCCTTGCAGGAGACTGCGGGGGCGCAATTCGTTTCACGCATCGCGGCGCGGCGGCGCGATTGCCCGCGAAGTCGCCTTGAATCGAGCACGGGATCATGAACGACCGTCACGTCATCAGACTGGCCACTGCCATCGTCTTTGCCACGGGGGCATTCTGGGGCTTCTATTGG
>DATFKM010000237.1:0-4632 GCA_035268645.1 Paracoccaceae bacterium
TCGGGCAAGGGCGCCATCCGGCTGACCACGGCGCGCTACTACACGCCCTCCGGCCGCTCGATCCAGGCGCTGGGCATCGAGCCCGACATCCTGGTGGAGCAGCGCCGCCTGCAGGTCGACGAGGAGGACGAGGACGGCCCGCCGCGGCGCACCCGCTCCGAAGCGGAGCTGCGCGGCGCCCTCGGCCAGTCGCTCAGCGAGGACGAGCGGCGGCAGTTCGACGAGGAGCGCGCCCGTCACGAGGCCAACGCCGCGCTGCGGCGCGAGGACCTTCAGCTCGCCTATGCGCTGGACATGCTGACGGGCCTCACGGTGTACGGCGCCGATCGATGAGCCGGAAGGGCGGCGCGGCGCGGGCGCTCTCCGAGGAGGAGATCGCCGCGCTGCCCTACCGGCCCTGCGTGGGTCTGATGATCCTGAACCGGGCCGACGAGATCTTCGTCGGCCAGAGGCTCGATTTCCGGTCCGACGCCTGGCAGATGCCTCAGGGCGGGGTCGACGAGGGAGAGAGCCCCCTCGAGGCCGCCATCCGGGAGCTGCGCGAGGAGACGGGCATCGCGCGGGACCGCGTGACGCTGCTGGCGGAGAGCCGGGAGTGGATCCCTTACGATCTGCCCGCCGATCTGGTCCCTAAGCTGTGGCGCGGGCGCTTCCGCGGTCAGACGCAGCGCTGGTTCGCCTTCCGCTTCCACGGCGCCGACGACGAGATCGACATCGCGACCGAGCATCCGGAGTTCAGCCGCTGGTGCTGGTCGCCGCGCGACGAGGTGCTGGGTCGGATCGTGCCGTTCAAGCGCACGACCTACCGCAAGGTGCTGCAGGAGTTCGACCACCTGTTCGGCTGAAGCGCGGCGCCGTCAGCCGGCCGCCGGCGCGGCGTCGGCCTCGGTCCGGCCTGCGGCGGCGCGCAGCCCGGCGGCGAGCTTGCGGGCCGGATCGTAATCGACGTCGGCGAAGGCGACGATCCGCGTCAGGCGGAGTTCGGCCCGGATCGCCGCCGTCGCCGCGTCCACCAGCGTCTCCACCAGCGCGGCGCGGAGCCGGGCGCGCCCGCCGCTCTCGGTCAGAGCGGAAGTGACGTAGGGCGGCGCCGGCGCGGGGTCGGTCCAGCCGACGACCTCGAGCGCCTCGGCCGAGGGTTCGAACCGCCGCGCGAGGTCCCAGGCGACGGCGTCGACGGCGGCGGCGTCGGCCCGGCCCTCCGCCACGGCGAGGACCGAGGCGCGATGCGCCCCGGTTAGCACGGTCTCGCCGATGGCGGCCGCGCCGAGCTTGGCGAGCGGGGCCGCCCATCCCGAGAGCGAGCCGAAGTCGTTGACGGCGAAGCGCCGGCCGGAGAGCGCAGGCGCTCCCTCGCCCCGCCGCACCACCAGGGCTGAACTGTAGCGTCCGGCGCCGCAGCCTTCCGCGGCGTAGTCCGGCGTCGCGACGATGCGCGCGGGGCGGGCGGCGCCGGCGACGTAGGGCAGCCCGCAGGTCTGGGCGAACAGCAGGTCGAGGTCGGCCCAGACCGCCTCGGGCGGCCGGTCCCGCGTCAACGTTTCGGGCGCGGCGAATCCCGCCGCCGCGAGGCGCGGGCGCAGCGCCGCCCACAAGGCGTCGGTGGCGTCCCGGATCTCGGGCCAGTCGTACATGGGAAGGGCTGCGATCACGGGAGGCATGCTACGCTTTCAGTGCCGCGGCGACGCGGCGCGGGGCGCAGCGTCTCCCGCCTGCGGCTGGAAGGTCAAGCCTCGTCCGCGTCGCCGCGGCGGGCGAAGGGATGGGCCAGCGGCTCGCGCGGGCTGAACAGCCAGCGGCGGAACACGGGCCCGTAGCCGGGCACGCTGTGGCCGCCGTTGCGCGCCAGGACCGCCCCGCGGCGCGCGCGCCAGCGCTCCGGCAGGCGGTGCCAGGGCAGCGTCGGCGCGGCGTGGTGGACCGCGTGGAGGTTGTTGTTGAGGAACAGCAGCGACCAGAACCGCCCAGCCTCCACGATGGCGGTGCGGTGGCCGGGATCGACGGCGGCGCGATGCTCGATGAAAGTTCGTACGTAGATCAGCGCCGCCGCCGGCCACGCGACCCCGACGACGTAGAGCCAGATCGGCACGCCGACCGCGCCGAGCCAGAGGAGCACCGCCACGACGCCCGCCAGATGCCGCAGCCAGGCGTCGAGGATCCGCGCCTCGCCCGCCCGCAGCGCCGGCAGATCCCGCGCGAGCAGGCCCGCGGCGCCGAGCCAGGGGCCGAGGATCATGCGGCCGAGCAGGGTTCGGTTGGCCTCGAGCGCCACGCGGAGGGGCGGCGGCAGCGTCCGCACCCGGCCCGCGGTCAGATACCAGCTTTCGGGATCGTCCCAGGGATCGGTCAGACGCTCGTCGTGATGATGGCGCAGATGCAGTTCGCGGAAGCGGCGATACGGATAGGCGAGGCCGAGCGCGGGAAACACCAGCGCTTCGTTCAAGGCCGCCGAGCGCGTCGGATGCCCGTGCAGCGCCTCGTGCTGGAGCGAGGCGTGCAGCGCCGTCGCGAGGATCGCGGGCGCGAGGGCGAGGACCGCGAAGGCCGGCGGCGCGGTCCCGACCGCGGCTGTGGCGGCGAACCAGATGGCGTAGCACGCGACGATGAGCGCCCAGGTCGGCCGCTCGTCGCCGCGCAGCACGGATCGCGCCACGGGGCGTCTCCTTCGTCGGATCGTGTCCAAGAGGTCCGAAGCGGAAATGACGCTCCGACCTCGAGCGCGTATGTCGTCCGCCCTGCGGGCGCAAGCGCCGCGTGACGGACGCCCCGCCCCGGCCGGCGGACGCGGGTGGGTGGGTGGGGCGTCCGCCGGCCGGGGCGGGAGAGCCTGGCGCCTCAGCCGAGGCCGGCGAGCGCGCGGAGCGTCGACAGCCGCTCCGCCTCCGCCGCCGGCTTGTCCCAGCGGATGCGCTTGATGCGCGGAAACCGCATCGCCACGCCGGAGCGATGGCGCGTCGAGGGTTGCAGCGCGTCGAAGGCGACCTCCAGCACCAGCTCCGGCGCCACCGCGCGCACCGGACCGTAGCGTTCGGTCATGTTGGCGCGCACCCAGCGGTCCAGCTTCACCAGCTCCTCGTCGGTGTAGCCGGAATAGGCCTTGCCGACGGGCGCGAGGCTCGGGCCGTCCGTCCCCTCCTCCCAGGCGCCGAAGGTGAAGTCCGAATAGAACGAGCTGCGCTTGCCGTGCCCGCGCTGGGCGTACATCAGCACGCAGTCGGCGGTCAGCGGCGCGCGCTTCCACTTCCACCACGGCCCGACCGGTCGACCGGCGAGATAAGCGCTGTCGCGGCGCTTCAGCATCAGCCCCTCCTCGCCCGCCTCGCGCGAGGCGTCGCGGATCGCGGCGAGGTCGTCCCAGCCCTCGAAAGCCACCTCCTCCGAGACGTCGAGCCGTGCCGGGGCCCAGCGCGTCCGCCAGGCGGCGAGGCGCGCGCGCCGGTCTGCATAGGGGAGGGGGCGCAGATCCTCCGCCCCGTCGTGCAGCAGGTCGTAGGCGCGGACATGCGCCGGCAGTTCCGCCAGCATCCGCGCCGAGACGGTCTTGCGCCCGAGGCGGCGCTGGAGCTCCGAAAACGGCCGGGTCTCGCCATCCTTCACCACCAGCAGCTCGCCGTCGACGCAGCCCTCCCAGTCCATCGCCTCCAGCACGTCCGGAAAGGCCGGCCCGACATCCTCGCCGGTGCGCGAATAGAGGCGCCGCCCGGCGGGCGTCGCCACCGCCTGCACGCGGATCCCGTCCCACTTCGTCTCCGCCGCGAAGTCGGCGGCGTCGAGATCGGGGAACTGGTGCTCCTCGATCGGGTTCGCCAGCATCATCGGACGGAAGGAGAGCGCGAGGTCCGCCTCAGGCTCCTCGCCCCCCTCCAGCCAGGCGAAGAGGTCCTCGTAGGGCGGCTCCAGCGCGAACCACAGCTCCTCGATCCGCTCGATCGGCCGGCCGAAGCGGTTGGCGAGCGCCTGCTTGGCGAGGCGCGCGGAGACGCCGACGCGCAGGCCCCCGGTGCAGAGCTTGATCACCGCGAAGCGCGCCGAGGGGTCGAGCCGGTCGAAGAGGTCCGCCAGCACCGCCGGCCGCGTGCTGCGCGTCGCCGCCGCCAGCGCCTCCACCGTCTCCGAGAGGCCGGGCGGCGGCGCCGGCGGCGTCTCCGGCGCCGGCCAGATCAGCGAGACCGTCTCCGCCAGATCCCCGACGAAGTCGTAGGAGAGGCGGAACAGCACCGGATCGGTCCGCTCCTCCGTCAGACCGCGGATCAGCGAGGGGGTGAGGTTCGGCAGCTCCAGCGTCCCGGCGAGCGCGGCGAGCGCCCAGCCCCGGTCGGGGTCCGGCGTTCCGGCGAAATGCGCCTCCAGGAGGCGCAGCTTGCCGTTGCGCTGCGGGGTGAAGACGAGGCGCTCCAGCAGTTCGGCGAAGCGGCGCATCTACTGCGTCTCCTCCTCGCCCCGGCCGGCGAGCGCGAGCGGCCGCGCGTCGAGCCCCTGCCCGGCGCACCAATGGCAGAGCGCCTCCTCCGCGCCGTGCGTGACCCAGATCGTCTCGGCGCCGGTCTCGAGGATCGTGCGCTGCAGGTCCGGCCAGTCGGCGTGGTCGGAGATCACCAGCGGCAGCTCCACCCCGCGCTGCTTGGCGCGCTG
>DATFKM010000238.1:0-6026 GCA_035268645.1 Paracoccaceae bacterium
ATCGCCGGCGGCGCGTTGTACCAGAGGAAGCCGAGCCCCGCCCCGATCAGCGCCGAGGAGAACACGAGTATCTCCCCGGCGCCCGGCACGTAGTGCACGCCGAGATACTCGGTGAAATCGGTCCGCCCCACGACGTAGGCGATCGCGCCGAGGCTGCCGCCCGCGATCATCACCGGCATGATCGCGAGCCCGTCGAGCCCGTCGGTCAGGTTCACGGCGTTGGCGCTGCCCACGATCACCAGCATGGCGAAGGGCAGGAACAGCCAGCCCATGCTCCAGAGCAGGTCCTTGAACACCGGGAACGCCAGCGCGCCGGAAAGCTCCGGCGGCTGAAGCCACATCGCGGCCCCCGAGGCCACGAGAGCGATCAGCGCGCCGAGGCCGAGGCGCAGCCGCCCCGGCACCCCCTTCACGTCGAAGCGCGCGACCTTGAGGAAGTCGTCCGCGAAGCCGATCGCGCCGAAGCCCGCGGTGACGCCGATCACGATCCACACGTACCCGACGTCGAGCCGGCTCCAGAGCAGCGTCGAGGCGAGCAGCGAGAACAGGATCAGCACGCCCCCCATGGTCGGCGTGCCGGCCTTCTCCACCAGATGCCGCTCCGGCCCGTCGGCGCGGATCGGCTGGCCCATCTTCTGCAGCCGCCGCAGCCGGTCGATGATCGGCCGGCCGAACAGGAAGCCGAAGAACAGCGCCGTCAGGAAGGCGCCGCCCGCCCGGAAGGTCAGGTAGCGGAACAGGTTGAACACGTCGCCCCCGTCCGAGAGCGGCACGAGCAGGTGGTAGAGCATCAGCCGTCCTCCTCGGCGTCGACGGCGCGGACCCGCCCGAGCGCCTTCACGGCGTCCGCGACCCGCGCCATCTTCGCGCCGAGCGAGCCCTTCACCATGACCGCGTCGCCCGCGTCAAGGAGCCGCCGGGCCTGCTGCGCCAGCGTCGCGGAATCCTTCGCCCACACCCCCCGCCGCTCGCTCGGCAGCGCCTCGTGCAGCGCGCGCATCCGCTCGCCGCAGGTGTGCACCCGGTCGGTCGCCGCGATCGCCGGATGCGACGCGAGCCCGGCGTGCAGCGCGGCCTCCTCCGACCCCAGCTCCAGCATGTCGCCGAGGATCGCGATGCGCCGGCCGCGACCGACGCGCCCGATGCCGTCCTCCACCGGCGTCGCCGCCAGCACCTCCAGCGCCGCGCCGACGCTGGTCGGATTGGCGTTGTAGCTCTCGTCGATCAGCGTGATCTCGCCGTCGAGGCCGGCCTCGCCGAGTTGCACGCGCAGCCGGGCGCCGCGCCCCTCCGGCGCCCGCCAGGCGGCGAGGGCCATGGCGCCGCGCACCGGATCGGCGCCGACCGCCTCGACCGCCAGCAGCACCGCCAGCGAGTTCATCGCCATGTGCCGGCCCGGCGCGCCGATCTTGTAGAGCATGCGCCGCCCGCCGAGGCGTGCGGTCACCGTGGTGCCGCCCGGGGCCACCGCCGCCTCGAGCAGCCGCGCCTCGCAGCGCAGCCCCATCCCGAAGCGCAGCACGCGCGTCACGCCGACCCGCTTCGCCCGGCGCAGCAGCCGCGCGTAATGGGCGTTGTCGCGGTTCAGGATCGCGACGCCCTTCGGCCCGAGCCCCTCCAGGATCTCGGCCTTGGCGAAGGCGATCCCCGCCTCGTTCCGGAAGTTCTCCAGATGCACCGCGGCGACGGTGGTCACGATCGCGGCGTGCGGGCGCGTCAGCTTCGCCAGCGGCCGGATCTCGCCGGCATGGTTCATGCCGATCTCGACGACGCAGAACCGCGCGTGCTCCGGCAGACGCGCCAGCGTCAGCGGCACGCCCCAGTGGTTGTTGAAGCTGGCCTCGGCCGCGTGCGTCTCCCCCTGCGCCGCGAAGGCCGCGCGCAGCATCTCCTTGGTCCCGGTCTTGCCGACCGAGCCGGTCACCGCGACCACCTTCGCCCGGCTCCGCGCCCGCGCGGCCGCCGCGAGCCCGCGCAGCGCCTCCAGCGCGTCCGGCACCACGAGGCACGGCCCCGTCACGCCGTCGGGCACGCGCTCCACCAGCGCCGCCGCGGCGCCTGCGCGGAAGGCGTCCGCGACGAAGTCATGCCCGTCGCGCCGATCCTGCAGCGCCACGAACAGATCCCCGGGCACGAGGGCGCGCGAATCGATCGCGACGCCCCTCGCCGCGAAGTCCGCCGTGGCGGCCCCGCCCGTCGCCGCCTCGGCCGCCGCGCGCGTCCAGAGGGTCATCCGATCTCCCCGTCCCACAGACCGTCATCGTATCCGTCGAGCGCCGCGACCGCGGCGCGCGCCTGCTCGGCGTCGTCGAACGGGATCGTGACGTCGCCCACGATCTGGCCGGTTTCGTGACCCTTTCCGGCGATCAGCAGGGCGTCGCCGGGGCCGAGCCGGTCGATCCCCTCGAGGATCGCGAGGCTTCGGTCGTCCACCTCCGACTTCGCCGCGAAATCCATCCCCTCCATCCCCGCGAGCACCTCGGCCCGGATCGCGGCCGGGCTCTCGCCGCGCGGATTGTCGTCCGTCACCAGCGCGACATCCGCCGCCGTCGCCGCGCGGCCCATCAGCGGGCGCTTGCCCTTGTCGCGGTCGCCGCCGGCGCCGAACACCAGCACGATCCGCCCGTCGATGTGCGGCCGGAGCGCCCGGATCGCGGAGGCCAGCCCCTCCGGCGTGTGCGCGTAGTCGACGAACACCCGCCCGCCGTTCGACCGCCGCGCCACCGGCTCCATCCGCCCGCGCACGCCGTCGAGCCGCTCGAGCGCCGCGAAGGCGTCGTCGGCGTCCTCGCCCGAGGCGATCGCCAGCCCCGCCGCGATCAGCGCGTTCTCCGCCTGGAAGCCCCCGATCAGACCCAGCCGGACCTCCCGCTCGCGCCCCTCCCAGCCGAAGCGCAGCGTCTGCCCGTCGCCGTCGTAGTCCTGCCCGAGGATCCGCAGCGCTCCCGCCCGGCCGACCGAGATCACCCGCTGGCGCCGCCGCCGGCAGATCGCCTGCGCCTGGTCGAAGGCCGGATCGTCCGCGTTCAGCACCGCCGCCGCGCCCTTCGGCAACACCCGCCCGAACAGCGTCAGCTTGGCCTCGACATAGGCCTCCATGGTGCCGTGGTAGTCCAGATGATCCCGCGTGACGTTGGTCAGCCCCGCCGCCGTCAGGCGCAGCCCGTCCACCCGCCGCTGATCCAGCCCGTGGGAGGACGCCTCCAGCGCCGCATGCGTCACCCCCGCCTCCGCCAGATCCGCGAGCAGCGAGTGCAGGCGGATCGGGTCGGGCGTCGTCAGGCTCCCCGTCGTCTCCACCGCGCCCTCGACGCCGACCGTGCCGACGTTCACCGCCCGCCGCCCCAGCACCGTCCAGATCTGCCGCAGGAAGCTCGCGACCGAGGTCTTGCCGTTGGTCCCCGTCACCGCGACCTCGACCGCGGGCTGCGCCCCGAACCAGACCGCCGCCGCCTTCGCCAGCGCCTCGCGCGGGCTCTCCACGATCACCAGCGGCAGCGCGGCGGGATCGCCCCGCCCCTCCTCGGCCCAGATCCGCCGGATCGTCTCGGCGCCGCCCGGCGTGCAGACCACCGCCAAGGCGCCCTGGCGCAGCGCGAAGGGCGCGAACTCCGCGCCGTCCATCCGCGTGCCGGGATAGGCGAAGAACACCCAGCCGTCGCGCACCTCGCGACTGTCGTGCGAGAGACCCCGCACCTCGCCGGCCGGCCCCTCCAGCCCTAGGTCGCGCAGCGTGGTCACCGCCGCACCCCGCCCACCGCGACAACCTGCGGCGCCAGCGCGGCCGGCGCCGGCGCCAGCCGCGGCCGCATCCCCAGGATCGGCGCGATCCGCTCGATCGCCGCCTTGGTCGTCGGGGCCGCCGTCCAGCCCGACGTCCGCCGCGCCCGCGGCCCGGAGCGGTCCTCGGCCTCGTCCAGCGCCACCACGATCACGTATTCCGGCTCGTGGATCGGGAACGCGCCGGCGAAGACCGCGATCACCTTGTCGCGGTCGTAGCCGCCGCCGTTGCGCTTCGGCTTCTCCGCCGTCCCGGTCTTGCCGCCGAGGAAATAGCCCGGCACGTCGGCGTTGCGGCCGGTCCCCTCCGTCACCACGCGGCGCAGCATCTCCCGCAACTCCCGGCTCGTCTCCTCGGACACCACCCGCTCGCCCGGCGCGCCGGCGCCGGCCAGCAGGGTCGGGCGCACCCGCTCGCCCCCGTTGACCAGCGTGGCATAGGCCGAGGCGAGATGCAGCGGCGTCGTCGCCAGCCCGTGCCCGTAGCTGATCGTCATCACGCTGATCTCGCTCCAGCGCTCCGGCGTCAGCGGCTCGGCGCCGGCGGCCTCCGAAAGCTCGATCCCGGGCGGCTCCAGCAACCCCAGCGCCCCCAGGAAATCCTGCTGGCGCCGCGCGCCCGCCAGCAGCGCCAGCCGTGCCGTCCCGGTGTTGGAACTCTCGACCAGCACGTCCGAGAGCGTCATCTGCGGCGGCATCCGGTGGAAGTCCGAGATGCGGAAGCGCCCCCAGTACATCGGCCCGGTGGTGTCGACCAGCGTGTCCGGCCCGGCGAGGCCCGATTCCAGCATCATCGCCGCCGTGAAGGTCTTGTAGACCGAGCCGAGCTCGTAGAGCCCCTGCGCCGCGCGATTGAAGGTCGGATGATCCCCGGCATAGCCCGAGATCGCCGTCGGCCGGTCGTTGGGGTCGAAGTCGGGCAGCGAGACCAGCGCCCGCACCTCGCCCGTCCGCGCCTCCATCAGGACGCCCGCGGCGCCCTTGGCGTGGAATTTCTCCACCGCCTCGCGCAGCACCTCCGCGAAGGCCCGCTGCACGCGCAGATCGAGGCTCAGCCTGAGCGGCTCCGAGGCCCGCGCCGGATCGCGCAGGCGCTGATCGAGCGCGAGCTCGATCCCCGCGCGCCCCTCGATCTCCGCCGCGCGCACCCCCTCCTTGCCGAACTTGGCGCCGCCGAGGACGTGCGCCGCCTCGTGCCCGGCCGGATAGACCCGCAGCTCCCGCGGGCCGAACTCGAGCCCCGGTTCGCCGATGTCGTGCACCGCCAGCCGCTCGGCCGGCGTGATCGTGCGCTTGATCCAGAGGAAGCGCCGCCCGTCGGTGAAGCGCCGCTCCAGCGCCTCGGCGTCGAGGTCGGGGAAGATCGCCGCCAGCGACGCCGCCGCGCGCGCCGGGTCCACCATCCGCTCGGGCTGCGCGTAGAGGCTCCAGACCGGAAGGTTCGTCGCCAGCAGCGCGCCGCGCCGGTCGGTGATCTCCGCGCGCACCGCGTTGAACAACTCGCTCGAGGCGACCGCCCGCGGCTCCTCGGGCTCGGAGGCCGCGATCACCGCCATCCGCCCCGCGACCGCGCCGTAGGCCATCACGAAGGCGCCGACGAGGAGGTACAACCGCCAGCGCGCCCGCCGCCGGGCCTCGGCCGCATCGCGCCGTCGCAGCGCCTCGCGCCGGATCGCGGCCTCGGCGTAGGGATCGTCGCCGCGCCGCCGCGCCGCGATCACGTCGGCGAGGCGCGCGCCGCCGGCGCCCTCCCGGCGCGCCGCCTCGTCGCCCTCCGGGCCGCCGCCGCCGACCTCGCTCCAGACGCCCTCGATCGTCTCGCCCGCGTTCACCGCCTCACTCCAGTCCCGCCAGGCGCAGCGGCCGCCGCTCCGGCAGCGGCACGCCCAGCGCCAGATGCAGCGCGCCCACCATCTCCTCGAGCTTCGGCGCCGGTTCGGCCGCGGCCATCCGCGGCGCCGCGGGGGCGGCCGGCCGCACCGGCCCCGCCTCCGCCGCCGGCGCCGCGCCCGGCGCATCGGACGTCTCGGCGCGCGCCACCGCCTCCGCGCGCCCGCCCGGCCCGTGCGGCGGCGGCGGCTGATAGGCCACGGCCGCCACCGTCCCGAAATCCGTCGGCCGCATCGGCCTCAGACCAAGCTCGTCCCCGAACGCCGCCGCCAGCCGCGCCAGCCGCTCCGGCCGGTTGAGCCAGGCCCATTCCGCCCTGAGCACGGCGATCGCCTCGCGCTCCGCCGTGATCTCGC